>NZ_JALAAR010000013.1:0-114076 GCF_036984005.1 Rheinheimera muenzenbergensis | reverse complement strand
AACATTCCCGGAGTAAGTGTGGTTCAATAACAGGTAGTGGCTGAGAGCTCCGCGCAGCGGCTTAGTTCAACAGCTTATTCAAAGGATCAGAACCCGCGAGTTGCGTGTTTAAGATCCCGCAAGTTACAAATTAGGATTGAGTTTATTCCGCTAGTTAAATGTAAATCAAGCATTTTTATCTTGTAGCAATTATTGAGCTTCAAAACTCGGGTTTTGCACCCGCGAGTTGTTGATAAAAAACTCAAAGCAAACTACTGTTTATTTAAACAGCTATTGTGAGCAGGTTATTATGGCTTCTATGTTTCTAAATTTTGTCCGCGAGTTTATGACTACACGGCGTTATGCGAGGCGTACGATTGACACTTACGAACACTGGATTCGATTTTATATCTTGTACCATGGTAAGAAACATCCGTCGCAAATGGCTGAAGCTGAAGTCGAAGCATTTTTGTCATATCTAAGCAATCAACGTAATGTTGCAGTGAAAACCCAGGCCACTGCACTTAATGCGCTGGCATTTTTATATCGGCATATTATTCAGCGTCCGTTATCCCTTGAAATGCGCTTTCATAAGGCACAGGTTGCGACTAAATTACCTATTGTATTAACCCGAGATGAAATTCAGCGTTTGCTGCTGTCAATTGATCCAAAGTATAAATTAGTCGCTCAGCTATTATATGGCAGCGGACTGCGTTTGATGGAAGCCGTGCGATTGCGGGTAAAGGATATAGACTACGACTATATTTCGCTGATGATTTGGCAAGGTAAGAGCAACAAAAACCGCAGAGTAACACTGGCACCTGAATTATTAGCTTTGCTACGCAGTCAATCTGATTTGGTGCAGCAATACTGGCTGCGGGACCGCCAAAGCCCCGAGTACAGTGGTGTTTGGCTGCCTAATGCACTTGCGGTTAAATATCCATCCGCCCCTTTTGAAGTGGGTTGGCAGTATCTGTTCCCTTCTGCGCAGCTTAGCGTTGATCCTGAATCGAAAACGGTTAGACGCCACCATATTGACGAAACCACGTTAAGAAAAGCGATTAAACAAGCAGCAAAGCTGGCCAGAATTCAAAAACAGGTGACTTGCCACACATTAAGACACAGTTTCGCTACCCACTTGTTGGAGTCCGGTGCCGATATCCGCACCGTACAAGAGCAATTAGGCCATACCGATGTTCGCACTACACAAATTTACACTCACGTTTTAAATCGCGGTGCAGCGGGCGTTAAAAGCCCGCTATCCCAACTGCTGTAAAAAAAGGCGCCGCAGCGCCTTGTTCAACTTATACAAAGTCGTTAAAAACAATCACCTGGCACGCGCACATAGCCTTCCATCAGTACCCGCGCGCTGCGGCTCATTATGGCTTTGGTTACCGTCCAGTGGCCGTTAACCTGGGTTGCCGCTGCACCAACCCGCAAGGTGCCTGACGGATGGCCAAAGCGCACGGCTTCACGCTCAACCCCGCCCGCTGCCAGGTTTACCAGGGTGCCGGGTATCGCGGCGGCGGTGCCGATGGCTACCGCTGCGGTGCCCATCATGGCATGGTGCAGTTTGCCCATTGATAGCGCCCGCACCAGTAAATCAATTTCACTGGCGTTTACCGGTTTGCCGCTGGACGCTACATAGCTTTGTGGTGGCGCAACAAAAGCAATTTTCGGCGTATGGGCCCGTGCGGCTGCTTGGCTGATATCCGTCATCAGGCCCATTTTAATGGCGCCGTAAGCACGGATGGTTTCAAAGCGCGCCAGTGCGGCGTTGTCGCCATTTATCGCATCTTGCAGTTCAGTACCGGTATAGCCAATATCAACAGCATTAACGAAGATGGTTGGAATGCCGGCGTTTATCAGTGTGGCACTAAAGCTGCCAACGCCGGGTACGTCGAGGGTGTCTACCAAGTTGCCGGTGGGAAACATGGCGCCACCGCCCTCGCCTTCATCTGCTGCCGGATCGAGAAACTCAATTTGCACTTCTGCTGCCGCAAACGTAACACCGTCCAGCTCAAAGTTGCCGGTTTCCTGCACCTCACCATTGGTTATTGGTACATGAGCAATAATGGTTTTGTTAATATTGGCCTGCCAGATGCGCACGGTACAAATGCCGTTTTGCGGTATGCGCTCTGCTGCGACCAGGCCATTACTGATAGCAAAAGAGCCTACCGCTGCGGTTAAGTTACCGCAGTTGCCGCTCCAATCGATAAACGGCTTGTCTATGGCGACCTGGCCAAACAGGTAGTCGACATCGTGATCTGTTTTGCCACTTTTGCTTAAAATTACCGTTTTGCTGGTGCTGGACGTCGCGCCGCCCATACCGTCGGTGTGTTTACCATACGGATCCGGGCTGCCGATAACCCTTAGCAGCAGGTTGTCGCGCGCTATACCCGGCACCTGAGCGGCCTGAGGTAAGTCGGTCAGTTTAAAAAACACGCCTTTGCTGGTACCGCCACGCATGTAGGTGGCTGGGATTTTTATTTGTGGTGCAGTCATAGTTGTTACCCATTAAAAGCTATACATTTGCGTAGAGTACGAGCCGACAACCCTATTTTGCTCGTCGCAGCAACTCGTTCCCGCTTGCGCGTTCACTCAGACACTCTGCGCCGACAAAACAGGGCATCGACTCTCCATTCGGAAAATCAATGCACTCTGCCAGCGAAGGTTAGAACCGCTGAAATGTTGTCACAGAGTGTCTGAGCCCTGCCGTAGGCATAAGGGCGAGTTGCTGTGACAAGCAGTTCAGAGCGTTGTAACCGTAGCCATATACTGCTTGAACCGCTATTGGTTAAACAGCCCCTTGCAAAAAGTCCTGTGCAAAACGCTGCAGTACACCGCCGGCTTCGTAAATCGACACCTCTTCAGCGGTATCTAAGCGGCAGGTTACCGGCACGTTTAGCGATTCACCGTTAGTGCGGTGAATAACCAGGGTTAACGTCGCCCGGGGTGTACGCTCGCCTACCACATCGTAGGTTTCTGTGCCATCCAGCGCCAGCGTAAGGCGCGTGGTACCGGCTTTAAACTCCAGCGGCAACACGCCCATACCAATTAGGTTAGTGCGGTGAATACGCTCAAAGCCCTCAGCGGCGATGGCTTCAACACCGGCTAAACGCACGCCTTTAGCCGCCCAGTCACGCGATGACCCCTGGCCGTAATCAGCACCGGCAACAATAATCAGTGGCTGTTTACGCTGCATATAGGTTTCAATGGCTTCCCACATGCGGGTAACCTTGCCCTCTGGCTCAATCCGCGCCAGTGAACCTTGTTTAACCTTGCCATCGACAATGGCCATTTCATTAATCAGCTTGGGATTGGCAAAAGTAGCACGCTGCGCCGTTAAGTGGTCACCACGGTGCGTTGCGTAGGAGTTAAAGTCCTCCTCCGGCAAACCCATTTTATGCAGATATTCACCAGCGGCACTGTCGAGCATAATGGCGTTAGACGGCGATAAATGATCGGTGGTAATGTTATCCGGCAACAACGCTAAAGGCCGCATGCCTTTTAAGCTACGCTCACCTGCCAATGCGCCTTCCCCCTCTGTCTGCCAATAAGGAGGCCGGCGAATATAGGTGCTTTGCGGCCGCCAGTCGTACAGGGGGGTTACTTTGTCGCCGTAATCAACCTCGACGGCAAACATCGGCTCGTACACTTTACGGAACTGCTCCGGCTGTACACTGGCTTTTACGACGGCATCAATCTCAGCATCTTCCGGCCAGATATCTTTTAAAGTAATGGCCTTACCGTTATGGTAACCCAGTACGTCTTTTTCGATATCAAAACGAATGGTGCCGGCAATGGCATAAGCCACCACTAAAGCCGGTGAGGCCAAAAACGCCTGCTTGGCGTAGGGGTGAATGCGGCCGTCAAAGTTACGGTTGCCGGATAATACCGCTGTGGCGTATAAATCGCGCTCTACTACTTCTTGTTGAATAACCGGATCAAGCGCGCCACTCATGCCGTTACAGGTGGTGCAGGCAAAGCCGACAATACCAAAGCCAAGTTGCTCTAATTCCGGCAGTAAACCGCCCTCTTCTAAGTACAGCTGCACGGCTTTGGAGCCAGGCGCCAGTGAGGTTTTTACCCAGGGCTTGCGCGTTAAACCGAGTTTATTGGCATTACGTGCCAACAAGCCAGCAGCGATCACATTACGCGGGTTACTGGTGTTAGTACAGCTGGTAATAGCAGCAATAATTACCGCGCCGTCGGGCATTTTGCCCTCTTCAAGCTGATACTTGCCGGCGATGCCTTTAGCCGTTAAATCGCTGGTCGATAAGCGGGCATGCGGGTTTGACGGCCCGGCCATGGTGCGGCCTACGCTGGATAAATCAAATTTAAGTACCCGCTCATACTCGGCAGTTTTTAAACTGTCGCTCCACAGGCCTGCGGTTTTGGCGTAAATCTCAACCAGTTTCACCTGCTCGCTTTCGCGGCCGGTCAGGGTTAAATAATCCAGTGTTTGCTGATCGATACTGAACATGGCTGCGGTAGCACCATATTCCGGTGTCATATTTGATATCGTAGCCCGATCACCCAGGCTTAAGCTGTCGGCACCTTCACCAAAGAATTCCAGGTAGCTTGAGACTACCTTTTCTTTGCGTAAAAACTCGGTTAACACCAGTACAATGTCGGTAGCCATAATACCAGGCTGGGCTTTGCCGGTTAGCTCTACGCCGATAATATCCGGCAGGCGCATCCAGCTGGCACGGCCCAGCATGACGCTCTCAGCCTCCAAGCCGCCAACACCAATGGCGATAACGCCCAGTGCATCAACATGCGGCGTGTGACTGTCGGTACCGACTAAGGTATCAGGAAAGGCCACACCGTCTTTGGCATGAATAACCGGCGACATCCGCTCTAAGTTAATCTGGTGCATAATGCCGTTGCCAGGCGGGATCACATCAACATTTTTAAAGGCTTTTTTTGTCCAGTTAATAAAATGGAAGCGATCGTCGTTGCGCCTGTCTTCAATGGCGCGGTTTTTGGCAAAGGCGTCTTTTTCAAAACCGCCATGCTCCACAGCTAACGAGTGGTCTACGATAAGCTGGGTAGGCACAACCGGGTTTACTTTAGCCGGGTCGCCGCCTTTGTCGGCAATGGCATCGCGCAGGCCGGCTAAGTCGACCAGTGCAGTCTGGCCTAAAATGTCATGGCATACCACACGGGCCGGAAACCAGGGAAAGTCTAAATCGCGCTTGCGGTAAATCAGCTGCTTTAATGCATCAGTAAGCATGGCCGGATCGCAGCGGCGCACTAAGTTTTCTGCGTGCACACGTGAGGTGTACGGCAGTTTGGCGTAAGCGCCGGGTTCTATGGCATCTACCGCGGCCTGGGTATCAAAATAATCCAGGTTGGTGCCGGGCAGTTTTTTACGGTATTGGCTGTTCATGGTGTTTACTCTGTCTGGCAAAAAGAGGGCTACGCCCTCTTTGAATGTATTATGGTTCGATGATGGTAGGTTGGAACCCCATTTGCGCAGCCATAGAGTGTCTGAGCCCTGCCGTAGGCATTAGGGCGAGTTGCTATGGCGAGCAGAATGGGTGTTGCAACCGATCCAAAACACCGAAGTTTATAAGCTTTTTGTCTTACCGCTCAGCAAGAGGCTTTACGCTACGTGGTTCTACACCAACGTAATCAGCACTTGGCCGGATAATACGGTTATCCGCACGCTGCTCCATCACATGGGCGGCCCAACCGGTTAAACGGCTGCAGACGAAAATCGGCGTGAACAGCTTAGTTGGAATACCCATGTAGTTATAAGCCGAGGCATGGAAGAAATCAGCATTACAAAATAGCTTCTTCTCACGCCACATTACCGCCTCACAACGTACAGACACGTCATACAGCTTAGTATCGCCGTTAGCCTTGGCCAGCTTTTCAGACCACTCTTTAATAACGGCGTTGCGTGGGTCAGAGTCTGAGTAAACCGCATGGCCAAAGCCCATAATTTTTTCTTTGCGCTCCAGCATCCCCAGCAGTTTTTGCTCAGCATCGTCCGGATTAGCCATTTTTTCAATCAGTTCCATCGCCGCTTCGTTGGCTCCACCATGCAGTGGGCCGCGCAGTGAACCTATAGCACCTGTGATGCAGGAGTGCATATCACTCAGTGTTGAAGCACAAACGCGGGCGGTAAAGGTAGAGGCATTAAACTCATGCTCAGCATACAAAATCAGTGACGCTTGCATCACTTCAACGTGCAATGCAGAGGGTTTTGCACCGTGTAACGTCCAGAGAAACTGCTCAGCAACAGAATCGGCCCCGGTTTCTACCTCAATGCGTTTGCCATGGTGGCTGTAGTTGTACCAATAATTAACCAGGCCGGGGAATATCGCTAATAGCCGATCGCTGGCATCCTGTTGCTGCTCAAAGCTTGCTTCGGTTTCCAGATTACCCAACATAGAGCAACCGGTGCGCATCACATCCATTGGATGGGCGCTGGCCGGAATACGCTCCAATACATCTTTTAATGCCTGCGGTAAGCTGCGCAGGCTTTTTAATTTGGCTTTGTACGCCGTTAACTCAGTCTCTGTTGGCAACTCGCCTTTTAAAATCAGGTGCGCCACTTCTTCAAAGCTGCAATTGGCGGCTAAATCTTTTACATCATAACCACGATAGGTTAGGCCTGAGCCTGTTTTACCGACAGTCGACAGTGCTGTTTTTCCTGCGACCTGGCCGCGTAAACCGGCACCTGTGAGTACTTTACCTGTTGACATGCTGTTCTCCCCGTTGTCTTTAATTTAAAAATTCGAACCTAAAAATCAGGATTTCTTGCTGCTAAACAGCTGATCCAGTTTTTCTTCAAAGCTGTGGTAGTTTAAAAAGTCGTATAGCTCTGCGCGGGTTTGCATGCTGTCAATCACGGCTTTTTGGTCACCATTGGCCAAAATAGACTGATACACATTTAAAGCAGCTTTATTCATAGCGCGAAACGCACTTAGCGGATACAACACCATAGCCACACCAACACTGGCTAACTCGGCTTTATTAAACAGCGGCGTTTGACCAAACTCAGTAATATTTGCCAGCACCGGCACCTTTAACGCACTGGTAAAGGCTTTATATTGCTCTAAGGTATGTACTGCTTCGGCGAAAATCGCATCGGCACCGGCATCCTGACAGGCAATGGCACGCTCAATTGCCGCCTCTACTCCTTGCTGCGCTAACGCATCTGTACGCGCCATAATAAAAAAGCTTTCATCACTGCGCGCATCGACACTGGCTTTTACCCGGTCGACCATTTCATCTAATGACACAATTTCTTTGTTGGGTCTGTGGCCGCAACGCTTTTGCGCTACCTGATCTTCAATATGAAAACCCGCCGCACCGGCGCGGCTCATTTCTTTTACTGTGCGGGCTATATTAAAAGCCCCGCCCCAGCCTGTATCTGCGTCTACCAACAACGGTAAGCTGGTGGCAGCGGTAATACGGCGGATGTCTTCACAAACATCATTTAATGATGTCATGCCCAGATCCGGCAAACCAAAAGAGGCATTGGCCACACCAGCACCGGATAAATACAATGCCTGATGGCCGGTGCGTTCGGCCATCATCGCCGTGTAGGCATTAATGGTGCCGACAATTTGCAGTGGTTGGTTGGCGCTAATCGCGGCGCGCAGTTTTTGTCCGGCAGTCAGTGTGCTCATGTTAGGTCCCCGTTTGTTGCAGTTGTTTTTCAATATTACGCCGTGATGCGGCTATATGGCGGCGCATCAGTAAATCGGCCAGTTCACCATCACGGTTGGCAATGGCATTAAGAATAGCTTTATGTTCGTCAAATGCCCGCGACACCCGCGGTCCGTTCATACCCAGCTGTACCCGGTACATCCGTACCAAGTAATAAAGTTCGTCACATAATATATTGATTAAATACTCGTTTTTACTGCCCAGGATCACGCGGTAATGAAAGTCCAGATCACCGGCTTCCTGGTAATAACTTTCGCCTTCGCGTACCCGCTGGGTGTTCAAATGTTGATCGAGCAAGGCACGTAGCTCAGCAATCTCGCTGTCGGCCATGTGTTCAGCCGCTAAACGGCAGGCCATACCTTCAAGGGTTTCACGCAACTGATACAGTGACAACAAACCCTGTGTCGACAATTTCACTACCCGGGCACCGGCATTAGGAATACGTTCGATTAAATGACAACGTTCTAAGCGGGCTAAAGCCTCCCGCAGCGGTGCCCGGCTTAAATCAAAGCGTTTGGCTAGCTCCGGCTCACTGATCTTACTGCCTGGCGCTATCTCACCTTCGACGATAGCACGCTGAATTTCTAACAGCACCCGGTCTGCAGCAGTAATAGGTGAACGCAAAGAAGGATGAAGCAACATAGATATTGTCGACACAATTAAGTAATGCGCTAGTTTTATAGCGTTTAAACGCCAACGTCAAGCATTTAGCCAACAACATTGTCGACAATTATACCAAAGTATGGCTTGCAGACTTTACAGTCTGCAGTAGCAAGGCTGTATTAGCATCCACAGTTATATGCCGGGAGCCAGACTTTTTTTAGATTTTTTGATTATTTAATATCCAGTTTAGATAATAAAAAACGCTAAAAGAGCAGGCATAAGCCATTGCCCCCAAAAAGGGTTCAACGCAGTAATGTTGCCTGCTTCATCGGATAAGCTGGGGATAACCTGCAGATAACAGGTGGGTAAAATAGCAAAATGATAAGCCGATCATCGACATCGGCTCGCGAACCGACAGAGGAAAAAATCAGTGAATTAACTACACTAAATCTTACCTTCACTTATTGCAGTATGTAACGGTAGCGCACGGCTCATTCCCTATGAGCCATTCCCCTAAGCCCGGAACAATGCGGATTGGTTCCGGGCTTCTTTTATCTGCCATAGACTATTTAAGCGGCTTTGTTTACTAAGCTGAACAACTGATAAAAATTAGCTGTAGTAACCCGGGCAAGCTCGTTCAGGCTTACACCTTTAACGTCTGCTACCGCCTGAGCGACCGCGGTAACATAGGCAGGCTGGTTGGTTTTACCACGATGTGGCACCGGTGCTAAATAAGGTGCGTCAGTTTCTATCAACAAACGGTCCAGCGGTAACTTTTTCACTACAGCGCGCAATTCATCAGCATTGCGAAAGGTCATAATACCGGATATGGAAATGTAAAAGCCCAGATCTAACGCTGCTTTTGCCATGTCCCAGTTTTCAGTAAAGCAATGCAGCACACCACCACTTTTGTCAGCCTGATGGCTGCGCATCAGCGCCAGCGTATCGGCTCTGGCATCACGGGTATGAATGATCAAAGGCTTACTTAGCTGATTAGCCACTTCGATATGGCTGACAAAGGCTGATTGCTGGCTTAACTTGCTGTCTGGCGCATAGAAGTAGTCCAGCCCGGTTTCACCTACTGCCACTACATCTGGCGAGCTGCATAGTTGTAACAGCCGCTCAGCGTCTATTGCTTCCTGCTGGTGCAACGGGTGTTCACCGCACGACACCGACACACAGTCAAAACCGGCAACCTGCTGTGCCATCTGCGCGTATTCATTCAGGCTGACACAGACACACAACATATGCTCAATTTGTTGTGCCTGGGCGTTAGCGACAACCTGCTGCAGGCTAAGGCCGAGCTTATCCAGTTCCAGCCTATCGAGGTGACAATGAGAATCTACAAACAAAACAACTTCCTGCAATAATGGCTGCGTTAAACGCCGGATTAAATGGTGTAGGTAGGATCTGACGAGGTCAGCATGCCACCGAGTAACTTTTCAATTTGTGCCCCAAGCTGGGACTTATCATCAATAAAGGTAATGCCAATGCCGGCCGGATTAGAGCTTTGTGAGCCATGCGGCGTGATCCAGGCAACCTTACCTGAAACGGTTATAGATTCCAGCGCATCCGGTAAGGTTACCGACAGCGCCAGCGACTGGCCCATTTTATAACTGCGTGCAGTGCGTACAAACAAACCACCGCTTTTTAAAAAAGGCATATAGCTGCGGTATAAATCTTTTACGTCACTGAAACTTATCGACAACTCTTCCATATGTCCTCCGCTTAGCGGCTTAATTTTTTTAAACTGGTTAGCATAGTTGTAAGCGCCAGCTGTTTATTTTGCCCTAAAATTTGTTTTTCGTCACGGCACCAGCGACTAAACAACTGATGCAGAGCCAGTAACCGGGCCGGATCTTTACCAGCCAGCGCCGGTAACAGCTGCTGATGTAAAAACCAGCCAAGTAGCGGCGTAAGTTCGGTAATACTCTCAAGTTGCTTAACGCAGCCGGTCAGCGCCAGGCTACCGTCAATATAGTGCTGTAAACTGTTTAACCCATTTTGCAAATGGTCTGCGGCGCCGGTTTCAATTAACTGTAGCGCCTTTAAGGGCGCACCGGCACAGTAGGTGAGTAAAAAATCCGGCACCGCCCGGTTGGTTTTCTGCGCCAGCCACTGCTGCGCCTGTTGGTTAAACTGGGCGGCTAACGGCCACTTCTGGCAGCGGCTTAATACTGTTGCCGGCAAGGTTGCTGGCGCTGCTGTGGTAAGAATGATAAAGCTGTGTTGCGGTGGCTCTTCCAGCGTTTTCAGTAAGGCATTCGCTGCGGGCTCGGTCAGCTTTTCTGCCTGCAGCAATAACACGACTTTATTATTTTGCTGCTGCGCGCTACCGTGCAAAAACTGGCTGAGCTGGCGCACGGCATCAACGCCTATAGTGTTGCCGCTGCTGTCTAACACCAGCAAATCCGGATGATTGCCGGCACGGCGCAATAAACAGCTTTTGCACTGGCCACACGGTC
This sequence comes from Rheinheimera muenzenbergensis, assembly GCF_036984005.1. Taxonomy (NCBI): domain Bacteria; kingdom Pseudomonadati; phylum Pseudomonadota; class Gammaproteobacteria; order Chromatiales; family Chromatiaceae; genus Rheinheimera; species Rheinheimera muenzenbergensis. Next base: position 103,340 of record NZ_JALAAR010000013.1, on the reverse strand, counting down.
TGTCTGTCGCAGTGCACAGCAGTGCATCAGCCAGATAATTGGCCAGGATACTTTTACCAATCCCTTCGGCCCCCGACAACAATAACGCGTGCGCCAACTGTTCGGCGTTTAGCAGCGCACTAAGTTGTTGCTGTGAAGCTTGCAGCCAGGGCAACATCAGGCCAGCGCCTGATCCAGCGCAGCGCTGATTTGCTGTTGCACCTGTGCTAATGGCAGATTGGCGTCTATCACGGCAATATTCGCTTCGCGCGAGGCAATCTGGCGGTATTTATCCCGCGTACGCTGAAAAAATGCCAGTTGCTCTTGTTCAATACGGTCAAGCTCACCACGCATACGGGCGCGCTGCAAGCCTAACGCCGGATCGATATCCAGATATAAGGTCAGATCTGGCTGTAAATTGCCCAGCACCATAGCGCGCAACGGGTTGATCATGTCATCACTTAAGCCACGTCCCCCGCCCTGATAAGCGCGGGACGACATATCATGCCGGTCAGCCAGCACCCAGTGCCCTGCCGCCAGTGCCGGTTTAATTACATTGGTTATTAGCTGCATACGCGCGGCATACATCAGTAATAGTTCAGTTTCTGCCGCGACCTGTTCATTGTCACGAACTTGTTTTACCAGATCGCGTAATTTCTCTGCCAACGGCGTACCACCGGGCTCACGGGTACAAACCGGGGTAATACCGCGTGCGGCCAGCCAGCTCTTAATGTGGGCAATAGCAGTACTTTTGCCGGCACCTTCCAGCCCTTCTACCACGATAAACTTAGGCTGTGCCGTCATTATTGCTCTCCAAAAATGTATTTTTTAACCGCAGCGTTGTGTTGCTGCAAGGTTGATGAAAACTGATGGGTACCATCGCCCTTACTGACAAAATAGTATAAATCGGTTTGTGCCGGTTGTGCTGCCGCTAACAAGGATGCGGCGGATGTCAGTGCTATAGGCCCGGGAGGCAACCCTCGATGCCGGTAAGTATTATAAGGATGCGGGTTATTCAGATCGGCCCGGGTGATATTGCCATTAAAATATTGCAAACCGTAAATAACAGTGGGGTCAGTTTGCAGGCGCATATTTTTGCGCAGCCGGTTTACAAAGACTGATGCCACCAGTGTTTTCTCTGGCGGATAACTGCTTTCTTTTTCGATAATAGATGCCAGCGTAAGTAACTGATAGCGGTTTTGCAGCGGCAAGTCGCCTTGGCGCTGCTGCCAGGCGTTATCCAGTGCGTTAAGCAACGCTTGCTGCGCCCGTTTAATCAGATTGCTGGCCGGGCTATTTGCCGTGTAGTAATAGGTATCGGGATATAACAGGGCTTCTGCGCGCTCGGGCGTACTGCCCCACTCAGCTGGCCATTGCAGCAATGCCAGCACTTGCTGCTCAGAGCTAATATCAAGCTGCAGATATTCAGCAGACTGCAACCGTTGCATTGCCTGCGCCAGCGTTTCGCCTTCAATAAAGGTCAGCGAAAACTGTGCTTCGCGGCCGCTGCGAAATAATGCCAGTACGTCAAGCAAGGTGCGCTCGTTGCTGATACGATACAACCCTTGCTGCACATGCGCCGCCGCCGGATTAAGCTTCAGATAGATCCGCAGCAGCAGACAGTCAGCAGATGAGAGCCGGCCCTGTTGTTGCCAGTTATGGCACAGCTGCCCGGCCGAGCTGCCCGCAGCAACAGGATATAAATCGCTGTCTAACTGCAACTGAGCCTGCTGCAGACTGTACCAGCCCCCCCCGCCTGCTGCAGCGGCGATAACGACGGCCACCAACAACCCTGCCAGTCGTTTTAGCATGCAAGCTGCCTGCTAAGCTGCTGCACCGCTGTCAACTGAAGTGCGCGCTGCTCAAATTGCCGAACCGGCACTATCCCCATTAAGGCGTTGCAGACAAACATAGCCTCGACCTGTTCAAGTTCATGCTGCTGCCATTGCACCAGATTGCATGTAAACTGCCGCAGCAGATGCTCACGCATCACACCTGCAACTCCGGCATTTATCAGCTCTGGGGTATACCACTGGCCTGCACGGTAAAAAAACACATTGGCGGCAATGGCTTCAGTAACAAAGCCCTGTTGGTCCAGTACCAATAAATCATCACAGCCTATTTGGGCCTGCTCCTGCTTTAGCAGTACTTGCTCCAGACGGTTGTTGTGCTTTAGTCCGGCCAATAGCGGCTGAATACCAAGCCTTAATGCGGCGCACTCAAGATAAATGCCCCGCTGCTTTGCTAAGGTATGATCTGGCAATGCGGCGCTACTGATATACCAGTTGGGAGTTGTAATGCCTGCAGGGCTGTAACCCCGGCCGCCTTCGCCACGTGACAAAACCAGTTTAACGACCTGCTCTGGTGCTGTGACCGCAGCAAACACCTGTTGCTGCAACAATGCCCAGTCTAGGCTGGCAAACCCCAGTTTTGTTGCAGACAATTGTAATCGCTTCAGATGCAGCGGCCACAGCTGCAGCTTTCCGGCAGACACCCGCATAGTGGTAAAGATACCATCACCATAATTAAAACTGCGATCTGCAATGCCAGGAACCAAACCTAAACCTGCCAGGTTAAAAAATCTTTGCGCAGTATGCCTTAAATAGCCGATAAAACAAAGGCTGCATCATGCAGCCTTTGTTTAATTAACCAGCAGATTAATTGTTTTAAAACAGTAAATTAAACCCGTTTGAACAAAATAGAACCATTGGTACCGCCAAAGCCAAAGGAGTTACACAGCGCATACTCCATACTGACTTGCCGCGCCTGGTGTGGCACATAGTCTAAATCACAACCTGCATCCGGATTATCCAGATTGATGGTTGGCGTTACCAGCTGATCCTGCAGCGACAATACCGTTATTATCGACTCTACCGAACCGGCTGCACCTAACAGGTGACCAATCATTGATTTGGACGAGCTGACCATAACCTTGGCAGCACTATCACCAAATACCGACTTAATTGCCATGGTTTCAGCAATATCACCTGCCGGGGTTGAAGTGCCGTGCGCATTAATGTAGCTCACCTGCTGCGGATTGACCTGGGCATCATTTAACGCATTACGCATAGATGCCGCCGCACCGGCGCCGTTTTCCGGAGGTGATGTCATATGATAGGCATCGCCGCTCATACCAAAACCCACCAGTTCAGCATAAATTTTTGCACCACGGGCTTTAGCATGCTCGTACTCTTCGAGCACCATGACACCGGCACCGTCACCCAGCACAAAACCATCGCGATCTTTATCCCAGGGCCGGCTGGCTTGCTGTGGCGCATCATTACGGGTAGATAATGCCCGCGCAGCACCAAAACCACCCATGCCAAGCGGCGTAGAGGCCTTTTCTGCACCGCCTGCAATCATCACATCGGCATCACCGTAACTTATCATCCGGGCGGCATGGCCAATATTGTGCACACCTGTAGTACAGGCAGTAACAATACTGATGTTTGGCCCCTGCAAACCCAACATAATAGACAGGTGCCCGGCAATCATATTGATAATGGTCGAGGGGACAAAAAATGGCGACAGCCGTTTTGGCCCGCTATTTGTCAATTTAGTATGGTTTTCTTCAATTAAACCCAAACCACCTATACCCGAGCCAATAGCTGCGCCGATACGGGGTGCATTTTGCTCGGTAACTTCGATACCCGAATCGCGAAAAGCCTGAATACCAGCAGCTACACCATACTGAATAAACAGGTCCATTTTTTTGGTATCTTTAGCCGGGAAATAAGGCTCGACATCAAAATTTCTCACTAAACCGGCAAACTTGGTGGTATAGGCACTGGTGTCAAAATGATCAATCAGTGAAATACCACTTTTACCTTGCTGCAGCCCCTGCCAGCTTGAGGCAACATCATTACCCAGCGGCGTTAACATGCCTAATCCGGTAACAACCACACGACGTTTTGCCACAACACCCTCCGCCATGGAAATTTGTAAAGTCTTAAAACGAAAACGGGTAGCTTAGCTACCCGTTCTGTAAGCAGTGCGCTTATTCAGCGTGTGCTTTAATATAGTCTATTGCAGACTGAACAGTAGTAATTTTCTCTGCTTCTTCGTCTGGAATTTCAGTATCGAATTCTTCTTCCAACGCCATTACCAGCTCAACTGTATCCAGTGAATCTGCACCTAAATCGTCAACAAAAGACGCTTCGTTTTTCACTTCGTCTTCTTTAACACCCAGTTGTTCGATGATAATTTTCTTAACGCGTTCTTCGATGTTGCTCATCTTTTCTTCCTTTTTCTCATATAAATCGCAACAAATCGTGCAATTTTGTGTGGCGCTAGTTTATGCGCAAGCCAAGTTGGTTGCAAGCAGAGTGCACAGCATTTTATGCTGGTCAAACCTGCTTTACAAACCCAGCTTACACCATATACATACCGCCGTTTACGTGAATCGTTTCACCGGTAATATAGGCTGCCTGGTTAGACGCCAAAAAGGCTACCGTTGCCGCAATCTCCTCCGGCTGGCCTAACCGATTGGCTGGCACCTGACCGAAAATAGCTTGCTTTTGTTCGTCCGACAGCTCTTTTGTCATGTCGGTATCAATAAATCCCGGCGCTATCGCGTTAACCGTAATACCACGCGATGCTACCTCGCGCGCCAAAGACTTGGTAAAGCCCAGCACGCCGGCTTTGGCAGCAGCATAGTTAGTTTGTCCGGCGTTGCCCATAGAGCCCACCACAGAACCTATGCTGATAATACGGCCAAAGCGCTTTTTCATCATGCTACGCAGTACCGCTTTACTTAAGCGATACACAGAATTCAAATTGGTTTGCATAATGTCAAACCATTCTTCGTCTTTCATCCGCATCAGCAGATTATCGCGCGTAATGCCTGCATTATTAACCAGAATATCGATATCACCAAACTGGTTTTTTATCTGCTCTAAACACTGTTCTATTGATGCAGTATCGGCAACATTTAACACCAGACCACAGCCATTGTCACCTAAATATGTGCTGATATCTGTCGCACCTTTATCCGAGGTTGCTGTGCCAACCACTTTTGCACCCAGGGCAGCTAACTGCTCGGCAATAGCCCGGCCTATACCGCGGCTGGCACCGGTTACCAATACCACTTTACCTTCTAAAGAAATAAAATTTGTCATGTCGCTTCCTTATTCCGCTGCCAGAGCCGCTTGCAGCGAAGCCGCATCACCCACTGAGGTGCTGGATAGATTTTTATCTATACGTTTAATTAAACCACTTAAGACCTTACCAGCACCCAGCTCTATAACCTGAGTTACACCCTGCGCAGCCAACCATTCGATAGTTTTAGTCCACTGCACCGGGCTGTACAGCTGTCGTTCCAAAGCATCTTTAATGCCTGCTGCATCTGTTGCAATGGTCACATCAACATTATTAACCACCGGTATGACAGCCGGATTAAAATTAAGTGCGGTTAAATCTGCCGCTAATTGCTCGGCCGCCGGGCGCATTAAGGCACAGTGCGATGGCACGCTGACCGGAAGTGGTAACGCCCGTTTCGCCCCGGCAGCTTTACACAGCTCACCGGCACGTTCAACTGCGGCTTTATGGCCAGCTATTACCACCTGACCAGGCGAGTTATAATTTACCGGCGATACTACTTCACCCTGCGCTGCCTGCTGACAAGCCAATGCAATAGCGTCATCGTCCAGGCCAATAATGGCCGACATGGCGCCAACGCCGGCAGGCACAGCCTGCTGCATGTAGTTACCGCGCTTTTCGACCAGTTTTACTGCATCCGCCAGCGACAATACTCCGGCACATACCAGTGCAGAATATTCGCCCAATGAATGACCAGCAAAATAAGCCGGTGTGACGCCGCCTTGTTGTTGCCATAAACGCCATACCGCAACAGATGCCGTTAACAGTGCCGGCTGGGTACGGTGAGTTTCATTTAATTCGGCTTCCGGCCCTTGCGATACCAGCGCCCATAAGTCATAACCTAAGGCCGCTGACGCTTCAGCAAAGGTGTGTTTGACAATGTCATACTGCTGATAAAGCTCTGTTAGCATGCCCACAGACTGCGAACCCTGCCCCGGGAATACGATTGCAAGTGTGTTTGTCATTGTTGTTCCTGCAAATAAATTAATTAAGCTGCACTAATTCTGGTTGCGGATCAGTAACGTACCAGCGCTGAGGCCCAGGCAAAACCGCCGCCAAAAGCTTCCAGCAATAACGTCTGCCCGCGTTGAATACGACCATCACGAATGGCTTCATCCAGCGCTGTCGGTACTGTTGCGGCGGAGGTATTACCGTAACGGTCCAGATTTATGACAACCTGATCCATCGACATATCCAGTTTGCGTGCTACAGCTGAAATAATACGCAGGTTTGCCTGGTGCGGTACCAGCCAATCGATTTGCGACTTATCCAGATTGTTGGCGGCCAGTGTCTGTTCTACCACTTCGGATAACTTCGTTACCGCCACTTTAAACACATCGTTGCCCTTCATAGAACCCCAGGACTGATGTACTGACTGCTCGTCACCGCGAATAGGGTTATCAACATAGAGTAACTCTGAATATTTACCCTCAGCGTGAATATGCGTTGATAAAATACCGGGTTGCTCTGAGGCTTCCAGAATGACGGCACCGGCGGCATCGCCAAACAAGATCACCATGCTTCGGTCTTCCGGTGAGACTAAACGTGATAAACAGTCTGAACCTATCACTAAAATACGCTTTGCTATGCCGCTTTTAATATACTGATCGGCCACGCTTAAGCCATAGCAGAAACCGGCACAGGCGGCGGCAATATCAAAGGCTGGTATGGCAGGAATTTCCAGCTCACGCTGAATTTCGCACGCGGCGCTTGGTAAAGCACGCGAGGCGCTGGTGGTGGCACAGATAATCATATCAATGCTGTTTTTATCAATGTCTGCCGCTTCGATGGCTTTTAACGCAGCCTGAGCCCCCATCGTTGCTACGCTTTCATCATCAGCAATAATACGGCGCTCTTTAATGCCCGTACGCTCAATAATCCATTCGTCTGTGGTTTCAACCATAGACTCGAGATCAGCATTGCTGCGGACCTGTGACGGGAAATAACTCCCGGTACCTATAATGCGTGAATACATTCGGACCTACGCTTTATCAATTAATACGTGTTCCAACCGGTCTTTAATCTTTGCGGGCACCTGGCGTTCAACCTCGCGCACCGCTTGCCGGATGGCACTAAGAAAAGCATCTTTCGACGCATTTCCATGACTCTTCACTACAATTCCGCGCAATCCTATCAGACTTGCGCCGTTGTAGTGGTCGGGGTTCACGCCCTGATAAAGGTTTTTTATAAAAGGTTTGATTAACCAGCCGAATAATTGCGCAGTTACTTTATCTTTAATGCTGGCTTCGAAGCGTCGCAAAATAAGTTTGGCTACGCCCTCGCAGGTTTTTAGCGCCACGTTACCGACAAAACCGTCACAGACGATTACGTCAGCTTTACCCGTGAAAATATCATTACCTTCGATATAACCAATGTAGTTAATATCGTGGCATTCAGACAACAACATGGCGGCACGTTTAATTTGATCAGAACCTTTAATCTCTTCTTCGCCCATATTCAGCAGCGCTACCTTGGGCCGGCTAATGCCAATAACCTCTTCGGCCATCACGGCGCCCATTACGGCAAACTGAAATAAAGTATCAGCATCGCAATTTACCGTTGCACCCAAATCCAGCATATATACCGGGTTGGTTTCCATTGCCGGCAAAGCGGTAATTAACGCTGGGCGGTCTACACCATTGAGCATTTTCAGCACAAAATGCGCCATGGCCATCAGGGCGCCGGTATTACCCGCACTTACGCAAGCCTGCACTTCGCCTTTGTCGACTAAATCCAGCGCTATCCGCATGGAAGAATCGCGTTTTGACCGCAGCGCAACTGCCGGTTTATCGGCCATAGCAACGGTTTGGCTACAATGACGAATGCTTAACTGCGGGTGCGGAAATACGCCGTGCAACTTAAGTTGTTCGGTCAGTATGGCTTCATCACCACACAAAATAAGATGAAGATCAGAGAATTCGCAAACAGCTGCCAGGGCAGCAGGAATAGTAGTATGGGGGCCGTGGTCGCCCCCCATCATGTCTAATGCAAGTGTCAGCTTAACCGGCTGCACCCGATGCACTCAGACTTATTTTACTTTACGGCCTTTGTAGTAACCATCGGCAGTAATGTGGTGACGACGGTGTGTCTCACCAGTAGTAGAATCAACTGACAGCGTTGGGCCAGTTAATGCATCGTGTGAGCGGCGCATATCGCGACGAGCACGTGATTTTTTGTTTTGCTGAACAGCCATGGTATATCTCCTAAACTCACTTTTTCTTTAATTCTGCCAGTACAGCGAAAGGATTGGGTTTTTCTGGTTCTGGCCCTATATCACCAAAGCTCATCGTTGCCGCACTAACGGCGCAAACCGCTTCGTCGTGCATCGGGAACAAAGGCAAAGCCAAAATCAACTCATCTTCCACTAACTGCCGTAAATTTATTTCGCCGTGTTCGTTTTTCTCGATCACGTCATAACGCTCAGGAATTAACTCCAAAGCAGCGTCATCATCCGGCTTAACCGGAGTGTATGCAAAATTGCAGTCCAGCGCTACTGTCATGGCTTCGCCGCAACGTTCGCAGGTTACACTCACTTCGCAAGATGCGCTGCCCTGTATTACAGTCAGGCCTTGCTGGTCAGTACCGCATTCAACTCGTACCGTTACTTCGCCCGCTGATTGCAGCAGACTTTCGCTTAACCGGGTTAAATTAACTAGTGGAATAAAACCATCATAGTCAGAGCGTTTTTGCGCTGCTTTAACCGGATCTATAGTAACGGGCATTTTTACTTTTTGCATAAGGCGCGCATCATATAGAAGCGCCCCCGCGCTGTCAAAGGGATCAGACAGATATTTGTGGTTTTTCTCGCGCATTTTTTTCAATCTGTTTATAGTGCCGCATATTTTGTATAAAAAGGCTAATAATCAATGACTGAGCCCGCTTTACCCACGCTGTATCTGGCCTCCACATCAAGTTACCGCCGCCAGCTGCTAAATAAGCTAACGACAGAGTTTCACACCGCCAAACCGCAGGTTGATGAAACACCGTTGGCCAACGAAACCGCAGAGCAGTTGGTACACCGTCTGGCGCTTGCTAAGGCCCAGGCTGTCGCTGCCGGTTTAAGCTCGGGTTTGGTGATTGGCTCAGATCAGATGGCCGTTTTTAACCAGCATATTATCGGCAAGCCGCATACGGCAGAAAACGCCCTGGCGCAGCTGCGCCGTTTTAGTGGCAACAGTGTTACCTTTGTTACCGGCCTGGCACTGGTTAACGCCCAAAGTGGCAATATACAACTGTGTGTTGAGCCGTTTACCGTTAGCTTTCGCACTTTGACCGATGCTGAAATTACGGCCTATATCACCAGAGAACAACCGCTGGATTGCGCCGGCAGCTTTAAAAGCGAAGGCCTGGGCATTAGCTTGTTTAGCAAACTCAGCGGTGACGACCCCAATAGCCTGATTGGCTTGCCACTGATCCGGCTAAACCAGATGCTGCTAAATGAAGGTGTTAATGTACTGCTTAAATAACCTGCAATAATTCCGGCATCGTATCGATAATGGCTTTGGGCGCAAACTGGCTTAATACGTCGCGGCCGTGCACACCATGAGTTACACCAACCCGTGGCATGGCAATCGCTTGTGCCATTTTCATATCATGGCTGGTATCGCCTACCATTACGGCCTGCTCAGCAGGTATATCCAGCTCAGTCAGAATTTGTTGCAGCATCTGCGGGTGCGGTTTCGACTGCGCTTCGTCAGCACAGCGGCTGGTATCGAAATATTTCTCCAGCCCGGTCTCTGCAAACATGCGGGCCAGGCCTCTGCGCTGCTTACCGGTCGCTACAGCAAGTTTGATATTACTGTCTTTTAACTGGCCAAGCACTTGCTCGACACCTGCAAACAACGGCGTTGGCGTGGTGTCATGCAGCATATATTGCTCACGATAATGCTGAAACATTAACTGGCGTTGGCCATCTGTAATACCGGGAAACAGAATATCGAACGCCGGGTCCAGGCTCAGACCAATAATTTGTTTTGCAGCAAATTCTGTTGGTACGGCAAGCTCACTTATTCTGGCAGCCGATCGCAACGACGACACAATACGGCCCACCGAGTCCATTACGGTGCCATCCCAGTCAAAAATAACCAGTGCTACCTTATCTGCTACTACTGTCTGCATTACTTTTTCGTTAATTTAGTCAGGGCTTGCTCCAAAACCGGATCAAGCGGCGCTTCTACCCGCATGGTGGTTTCTGTCATCGGATGCATAAAGCTTAACGTTTTCGCATGCAAAAATAAGCGGTTTAAGCCAACTTGTTGCATCTGTGCGGTAAAGGTGTTGTCACCATATTTATCATCACAGGCTATAGGATGACCTTTGCAAGCGGTGTGCACCCGGATTTGGTGAGTACGGCCAGTTACCGGAAAGGCTTCAACCAGAGTGCCCTGCTGATAGCGCTGCAGAATACGAAAACGGGTTTCAGACGGCTTACCTTCTTTTTCATCTACCCTGACCACCCGCTCACCGGATTGCAGAGTATTCTTTTTCAATGGCTCGGTCACTTTGCGTACTTTATTGTCCCAATCACCAGCGACCAGTGCCCAGTACTTTTTTTCTACCGTTTTATTGCGTAATTGCTCATGCAAATGGGTTAGCACTGAACGCTTTTTTGCAATCAGCAAACAGCCTGAGGTGTCGCGGTCAAGCCGGTGCACCAGCTCAAGGTGTTTTGCCAAAGGCCGCAGCGCACGCAGCGCTTCTATTACACCAAACTGTAAACCACTGCCGCCATGCACTGCCATGCCGGATGGTTTATTGAGCACTATCAAGTCGTTATCCTCAAACAAAATATGCTGTTCAAGGTTCTTTACCATCGACAACTTTACGGAGATCGGTTCGGCTGCGGCAGTAACAGTGATCGGCGGAATACGCACCACATCGTCAGCCTGTAATTTGTACTCAGGTTTAATGCGCTTTTTGTTCACTCGCACTTCACCTTTACGCAAAACCCGATAAATGACACTTTTCGGCACACCTTTAAGCCGTGCCAACAGAAAATTGTCTATACGCTGACCAATAAAATCAGGTTCTATTTCAATCATTTGTATTGGTAACTTGATTTCATCGCTCATGTATTTTGAATACTCTGCTAATATTAGATTTCAGTTGCTATCGGCTGCACATTAGTGGGATAATCCCCCCGCTAATTATGCCAAAAACTGGCTATTAGGGCGCTCAAAGTGACGTAAGAGAATTTGTGCGGCAGCGCTCGGGGGACAGATCATACCGAATTCGTGGTGAAAACCAACGTTTTTTATACCCCGACGTAAACCAAACGCCATTTGCCTGAGATAATGCTGCGTAATCTGTTATCAATAAAGGCAAAACATGAGTTCCGGTCAACCAGAGCATAAAAAATATTGCTATAACGCAGCGCCGCAAGGCGGTGTGTTTCAGATCCAAAAACGAAAACAGCATAAACTGCAAAGCCAACATAAAAGCGAATGCAGTGACAATTTGGTTTCTTCAGACATTCCAGTCGTGAGACTGCACCCATTAGTGTTTGATAACGTCTGAACACGCAGGTGCCCATAGGGCTGCGTTGTGGCTGCAAAATGCGAGTCACTAACGATGAAAAGAATGTTAATTAACGCGACGCAGGAAGAAGAAATCCGCGTTGCGCTGGTCGATGGCCAGAAACTGTATGACCTGGATATAGAAAGCCCGGGCCATGAACAAAAAAAAGCCAATATTTACAAAGGTAAAATCACCCGCGTTGAGCCAAGCTTAGAAGCAGCTTTTGTTGACTACGGTGCTGACCGTCACGGTTTTTTACCCCTGAAAGAAATCTCCCGCGAATACTTCCCTGCCGGTTACAGTTTTGACGGCCGCCCTAACATTAAAGAAGTGGTTAAAGAAGGCCAGGAAGTTATTATCCAGATTGATAAAGAAGAACGTGGTCAGAAAGGCGCTGCCTTAACCACCTTTATCAGCCTCGCCGGTTCTTATTTAGTACTGATGCCTAACAACCCGCGTGCTGGCGGTATTTCGCGCCGTATTGAAGGTGACGAGCGTCAGGAATTAAAAGATTCTTTAGGCCAGTTAGAAATGCCGGACGGCATGGGTTTAATTGTACGTACTGCCGGTGTAGGTAAATCCTACGAAGAGCTGGACTACGATTTAAAAGCCTTGTTAAAACACTGGTCGGCCATCACTGAAGAAGCACAAAAGCGCCCTTCACCGTTTTTAATCCATCAGGAAAGCAATGTGGTATTTCGCGCTATCCGCGATTATCTGCGTCGTGATGTTGGCGAAATCCTGATCGACAATCCACGTATTTTCGAAGAAGCCAAAGTCTATATTCAACAATTCCGCCCCGATTTCACCCACCGCGTGAAACTGTATCAGGGCGAAGTGCCGCTGTTTATGCATTTTCAAATTGAAACTCAGATCGAGTCGGCGTTTCGTCGCGAAGTCCGCCTGCCTTCAGGCGGCTCTATCGTAATCGACAGTACTGAAGCATTAACGGCCATTGATATCAACTCGTCCAAAGCGACCAAAGGCGGCGATATTGAAGAAACCGCCTTTAACACTAACTTAGAAGCCGCCGATGAAATTGCCCGTCAGTTACGTCTGCGCGACTTAGGTGGTTTAATCGTTATCGACTTTATCGATATGACGCCGGTACGCCATCAACGCGAAGTAGAAAACCGTTTAAAAGATGCCGTAAAACACGACCGCGCCCGGGTACAAATTGGCCGCATCTCGCGTTTTGGCCTGCTGGAAATGTCACGTCAACGTCTACGCCCGTCATTAGGCGAATCGGCAACGCATGTTTGCCCACGTTGTCATGGCCGCGGTACTATTCGCAGCACTGAGTCATCTGCGCTGTCAATTCTGCGGTTGATTGAAGAAGAGTCGATCAAAGACAATACCAGTCAAATTCATGCTCAGGTACCGGTATCGGTTGCCACTTATCTGATGAATGAAAAGCGTGAAGCCGTACGCCGGATAGAAACCCGTCATGGCATCCGCGTCTTTGTTATTCCGAACGAACATCTGGAAACACCTAACCATGAAGTGATCCGTATTCGTATCGACGAAGAAATTGACGACGTCAGCTACAACATGGTGAAAGCCCCGGAAGCGACTACTACGCTGTATCAACCGGCTTCAGATGCCGTAAAAGAGAAGCCGGCTATTTCTGCTATTAATATTGCCGACAGTTCAGCACCACGTCCGGCACCTAAAGCAGAACAGCCAGCTGCACAGCCGCAAAACAGCGGTCTGTTTAAAGCTATTAGCAACTGGTTTGCTAAAGTATTTGGCCCGGCCGAACAAACCGAGCAGCCAAAACAGCAGCAACGTCAGCCAGAGCGCAGCAATAACCGCAACTCTCGTGACAATAAAGATGGCCGTACCGATGCCAACCGCGACAATAACCGTCGTCGCAACAATAAGCGCCGCCGTAATGACGCTGAAGACAGAAACAGCCCGGTACAACGTGACGACAGCGTGAAGCAAGAGCGCACTGAACGTCCTGAGCGCACTGAACGTGCAGACCGCCCGGCGCGGCCACAACAGGACGCTCGCCCTGCCCGTAATCAGGAAGCGAAAAAACCGCAGGAGAAAACCGCGGATAAAGTTGCGCCGGCCAAAGAGCAGGATGACGATGCACCACAACGTGTCGCCGAGCGTCGTCAGCGTCGTAATATTCGCAAATCTGTACGGATGGAAAAAGCCGCTGATGCGCAACTGGTTGCGCCGGTAGTTATCGCAGAAGCGCCGCAAGCACCTGCCGCCGAGCACGCTAAGCCAGCAGTGGTTGCAGAGCATCCTGATACTGCAGTTAGCGCAGCGCCTGCTATCGAGACTGCGGTTGTAAGTGCAACTGACACCACTGCCGAAGCCGGTGTAACAGCCGCTACTGACAGTACAGATACCGCAGTGCAGACCGAGGTAGTTGACAGCGAAAGCACAGAGCCACGCAGCCGCAACCGCCGCTCACCGCGTCATCTGCGCGCAGCGGGCCAGAAGCGTAAAAAAGAGCAGGAACAAACTGAAGCTGGCGACCTGACTGACAGCAACAGCGATAGCAATGTAACTGCAGACAGTGCCGATGCCGTAACAGCAGAAATCGCTGCTGAAGCACCGGTTATTGCAACTGAAACTGAAGCAGCTGCTGAGACAGTCGACGCTGCTGAAGTAGAAGTGGCAGAAAAACCGAAAAGCCGTAGCCGGCGTAAGCCAGCGAAAAAAGCTGACACCGCAGTCGTTGCTGATGCAGACGTGAAACACGCCGAGGTTGTTGCTGATGCCGTTGCTGAGGTTGCGCCAGCCGTAACAGCAGAGCAAACGCCAGATACCGCCGCTGCGACAGCTGCACCGGCAGCCGCCGAGCAAGCGGTTGCCGCCAAGGCAGCAGAGGTAGTTGAAGCTGTAGTGCCGGCAGAACCCGTTGTTAGCGCTAAAGCCGATGTCGTGACAAAAGCGGCCGAACCGGTAACACCAGCTACACCGGCCGCACAACCGGCAAAAGCTGCAGCACCGGCAAAAAGCCGTTTTGCGCAAATGGTCGTGGCAACCATGACCAAACCTGAACAGCCACAAACTGACGATACCAGCGCAGCTGAAGCAGCGCCGGTTATGCCAGCCCAGGCCAGGCCACAGGTTGCCAGCTCGGAGCGTCCGGCCGGATCAGCTTTTGCCCGCCAGGCCGCCAGTGCGCCGATGACCAAACCCAAGGCAGATGAATAAGCCAAGGTAACGTCATAACATGGCGACGCAGCACCGCGTCGCCAACTAACAAAAAGGGCGCTTAATGCGCCCTTTGTTTTTTTGATATAGCGACAGGCAAAATAAGGGGCGCATCAAGCGCCCCTATTTTTTGTAACTTGCAGTATCCGCTTAGAAATCGTACTTGGCGCTAAACTGAATGCGGTTCATATCACCTTCCAGGCCAGATTCAACTTCCCGGTTGGCAAACTTATATTCGACACCAAACATCAATTTTTTTGCCGCCTGATAAATCAGGTTGGTTGTCCAGCTACTGGTCGTTTTGGTCACGCCGGCACCGGTCAACGCCACATCGTTGTCAACACTCAACATCGAATACACCAGGCTGCTACGCCACTGGCTGTTCCAGTTGTGCTTATAGGCAATGGCAAAAGCGGTTGAGTCGATAGCTTCTAACTCGTTATTGGCATCCAGTACAGCGCCATTAGCGGTATTTAAGCCAATGTAGCGGCCAATACCAGAACCTGTGGTGGCCGTTAAACGGATATCATTGTTATTACTTAGCAAAATTTTTGCTGTGGCGCTAATACCGAAAGCTGAAGTGGTACTGTCGATGGTGGCCGTTTCATAGGCCAATTGACGTGCTAAAGCCGATACCGACCAATTACCCCAGGAGGTTTTTTGTCCGTACTTAAAGACTAAATCTGGTACTGCATTGTCGTCCGTTGTAATTCTGCCACCACCGCCATTAGGCGTTACCGTGGTTTCCGGGTTTTCAATAGCGACCTGGAAATTACCGCTGGTATAACGGATTTGCGCCTGACGGCCAAACACCATAGCGTCGGTATTACCGATAAAATCCAGCGTATCCGGTAACGCGTTTAAATCCATGAAGGTGGTCCAGGTTTGTCCGAACAACCAACCATCGTAGGTAATAAAAGCTTGCCGTAAGCGCGGCGAATAGCTGTTGGTTATCCGCTCGTCACCACCTGCTGTTGCCATAAAATCAAGTTCAATATGGCCGCCCAGCGTTTTACCGTTGTCCAGTTTTGTGCTGGTTTTGAAGAAAAAGCGCGACTGGCGGGCATGAAAATCAAAAGTACCGCCTTCATCAGCGCCGCCTACCGGGGTCAGACTGGGAATATAAAAGTCACGGCCAATACCTGTTGCTATCTGGCCGTCAGAACTGTCAGTATACATAGCATCAAGTTTTACATAGCCACCAAAGGTTACATCGGTGTCACCTATATTAAAACCGTTAGCCTGGACGTTGCCTGCACCAAGCGCGATGCAGGCTGCAAGGTAGGATACTTTTGTTATGTTTTTCATTTGCCGTCTCTCCGTCTTTTTCTTGTAATGGTAATTTTGCGTTTCAACTGTGGTGCAGTGTTGGCATTCCTGCAATTAGCCTTTAGTCGCAGTTTTTAACACTGCGGCGTTACATTACTGTTAACTTAGGGCGGTTAGCGGCCTGGCTAAAGTTTGGCTAGACTAATGTCTAATTTAAAATGACGCCGTGCTTCGATAGAACGTCTGTATATTTTTTTATTAAATTTAACACTGCTTTACACAGGGGAAGTTATGTCACATGCAACAGTTTATCCGGTACCAGCCAGCGCAACGGAGCGCTCTTTACTGACCAATACGCAGTACATGCAAATGTACCAGCAGTCAGTGACCGAACCGGACACCTTCTGGGCAGAGCATGGTAAACGGCTACATTGGTTCACGCCTTTCAGTCAGGTAAAAAGTACCAGTTTTGCCGCTGGCGATGTCAGTATTAAATGGTTTGCTGACGGTATATTAAATGCCAGCTACAACTGCCTTGACCGGCATCTGCCAGAGCGTGCCGATCAGGTAGCCTTTTATTGGGAAGGCGACTCACCTGAAGTGCAAAAAACCGTTACTTATGCCCAGTTGCATCAGCAAGTGTGCAAACTGGCCAACGGTATGAAAGCTTTAGGTGTAAATAAAGGTGATCGCGTAACTATATACTTACCGATGATCCCGGAAGCCGCTGTGGCACTGCTGGCCTGCGCGCGCATAGGTGCTGTGCATTCCGTGGTATTTGCCGGTTTTTCGCCTGATGCGTTGGGCAGCCGCATTGTTGATTGTGATTCTAAACTGGTTATTACTGCAGATCAGGCATTGCGCGGCAGCCGTGTAACAAACCTGAAAGACAACACTGACATGGCGTTGGCGCACTTAGGCAGCGATTCTCCGGTGCAAAATGTGATAGTCGTAAAGCATGTCGGCAAAAATGTTGACATGAATGCCGGCAAAGACGGCCGCGATGTCTGGTATCACGAGCTGCTAAGCCAGCACAGCAGTGATTGCCCGGCTGAGCCGATGAATGCAGAAGATCCGCTGTTTATCCTCTATACCTCCGGCTCTACCGGCAAGCCTAAAGGCGTCTTACATACTACCGGCGGTTATCTGATGTATGCGTCTATGACGCATCAGTATGTGTTTGACTACCACGACGGCGATATTTACTGGTGTGCAGCCGATATTGGTTGGGTAACCGGCCACAGTTATATCGTGTATGGCCCGCTGGCTAACGGTGCCAGCAGTGTGATGTTTGAAGGCGTGCCTAATTACCCCAGCGTAAAACGTATGGCGCAAATTGTTGATAAATATCAGGTTAACATTCTTTATACCGCCCCTACCGCCATCCGTGCGTTAATGGCACATGGCGACGCACCGGTTGAGGGATGTTCTTTAAGCTCATTGCGAACCCTTGGTAGTGTAGGAGAGCCGATTAATCCGGAAGCCTGGAGCTGGTACCACGAAAAATTTGGTAAAGGTAATTGCCCTATCGTCGATACCTGGTGGCAAACAGAAACCGGCGGTATTTTGATTACGCCTTTACCCGGCTGTACCGAACTTAAACCAGGTTCTGCTACCCGTCCCTTCTTTGGTGTAGTACCGGCTATTGTTGATAACGAAGGTAATGAGCTAAGTGGAGAGTGCGAAGGTAACCTTGTCATAAAAGACAGTTGGCCCGGCCAGATGCGCACGGTTTACGGCGATCACGAGCGTTTTGAACAAACCTATTTCAGCACTTATCCCGGGCTGTATTTCACCGGTGACGGCGCCAAACGCGATGCTGACGGTTACTACTGGTTAACCGGCCGGGTAGACGATGTGCTTAATATCTCCGGCCACCGCTTAGGCACCGCCGAGATTGAAAGCTGCCTGGTAGCACACGATGCCGTAGCCGAAGCGGCAGTGGTAGGCTATCCGCATGACATTAAAGGCCAGGGTATTTATGTTTATGTTACGCCGCGGGTTGGCGTTGAACCCAGCGCCGAGCTGACCAAGGCACTGCGCGACTGGGTGCGCGAAGAAATTTCCCCTATTGCTACGCCGGATCTTATTCAGTGGGCGCCGACCGGCCTGCCAAAAACCCGCTCTGGTAAAATTATGCGGCGGATCTTACGCAAAATTGCCGCCAATGAGCATGATCAGTTAGGTGATATCTCTACGTTGGCCGATCCATCTGTGGTCGAAACCCTGGTTGATAACAGATTAAACCGTAAGTAGCAGACAACTTAAGTGTATGCTTGACAGCAGGCAGCACTAACCGCAGTATAAAAGGCCGCAACAGCGGCCTTTTGTTTCAACCTAATATAATAATTATAATTCCCGTCGCCGGAGGACAAGATGGCAAAACTGATCGTCGCAGACGACCATCCATTGTTTCGCAATGCGCTGATTAACGCCATCAGCAGTACTTTTGCCACCAAGGCCACTATTGAAACCGATAGCTTTGACAGCACCTGTGAAGCATTGGAGCAACACCCCGATACCGATTTATTGCTGCTGGATTTGCATATGCCGGGCAATTGCGGTTTTCTCGGGCTGATACAGCTGCGTAAAACCTTCCCTGCTTTACCGATAGTGGTTATTTCTGCCAGTGAAGAGTTAGATGTTATACGCCGGGTTATGGCATTTGGTGCCTCGGCTTATGTCCCTAAGTCGGCCAATCCGGCGGATATCAGTGCGGCGCTAAACGCGGTGCTGGCCGGTGAGCTATGGGTGCCACAAAATATTAAAAAGCAGGTGTTAGAACATAGCGACCACGCAGCGGAAGAAGATCTTGATTTGGCGGCTAAAGTTGCCCAGCTTACCGCGCAACAATACAAGGTGTTGTATTATCTGACTGAAGGTTGGCTAAACAAGCAAATTGCTTACGACTTACATATTTCTGAAGCCACAGTTAAAGCCCATATTACCGCTATATTCCGAAAATTAGGCGTAACTAACCGCACCCAGGTGGTGATCCAGGCTCAGCGTTTAACCCTGGAACCGCCGGTCAATAAAGCCATGGCACAGCATTGATTACTGCTGCGCCCGTTTTAGCATTTTAAGATGACTTAAACTGGCACGCAGCGCAGCCGGTTTAATGGGTTTGGCCAAAAACATCAAGCCCTGTTGCTTAGCTTTCATCGCCAGGCCCGCTTCGGGCGAAGCAGACACCAAAATGCCATGTACGGCCCCCCAAACCAGTTTTACCCGGTTGTACAGGCTTAAACCATCGAGCTGCTGGCCCAGCTGGTAGTCAATTAACAGAACATCCGGTGCCGGATGTGTTCTGGCATAGTCCATCAGGCTGTCATCATCGTAAAAACATGCCACATCGTCTATCTGCCATTGCTGCAGCAACACTTTAAGTGCTGCCAGATTCGCCGCATCGTCGTCAATACACACTACTGACAGTCCGGGTACCGGCCGCTGTGCGCTATGCCCCGGCAACGGTAACGACTGGCGCATTGTCGCGCTGACTAGCGGCAAGCTGATGCTAAACATACTGCCTTTGCCAGGCCAGGATTGCACTTTAAGCGGGTGTCCAAGCAGTTTTGCCATCCGGTTTACCACCCCCAGGCCCAAACCAACCCCCTGCTGGCCTTTCGCGGTGGCATCTATGCGGTAAAAATCCTCAAATATACGCAGTAAATCCGGCTCTGCGATGCCCGGACCACTATCCCATACCTGAATAAGCAATTGCTCACCACGTTTTCGGCAACCAAGTAAAATACGGCCCTGTTTAGTGTATTTTATCGCGTTGGATAACATATTCTGTAGTATACGTCTGAGGTAAGTCGCATCGGTATTGACCATATAATCTGCCGGTCGCACCGTAAACTGCAAACCTTTTTGCTGCGCCAGTAAACCAAATTCATCCGCCAGCTGGCTTAGCAATTCTTGCAGTGACACAGCCTGTACATCTGGTGTCAGTTTGCCATCGTCCAGCTTGGCAATCTCCAGTAAGGTTGAAATCAGCTCTTCAGAGGCTTTAAGTGAATTGTCCAGCTGACTGATAATATGTTGTTGCTGCTGTACGTCTTTGCTGCCACCAAGAGCGGCAGTAAATAAGCGGGCAGCATTTAACGGCTGCAATATATCGTGGCTGGCCAGCGCCAAAAACCGCGTTTTTGATGCATTGGCGACCTCTGCCTCGGCTTTGGCCTGCAGTAGTTGCTGCTCCGTTTCCCGCCGCCGCCTGACCTCAGCCAACAGTTCGTGGTTGATCTCCGAGATGGTTTGGGTACGCTCCTGCACCCGATCTTCCAGATGCTGCTTCGCCTCTGCCAGCGCCTGCACCGCCTGCACATGGTCGGAAATATCGGTAAAGCTGGTTACAAAACCGCCGCCGGGTATAGGATTACCACGCATTTCAATAACTTTGCCATCTGGTCGCACCCGCTGAAACACATGTGCTGTGCCCTTTTGCATATGCTGGATACGTTTTTCGACATGTTCGTCGGCACTGCCCGGGCCACACAAGCCACGTTCAGCATTGAAACGCACTATATCGGCAACCGGGCGCCCTACCCGCACCATGGCTTCGGGATAAGCAAACATTTCCAGATAGGCTTTGTTCCAGGCTACCAGTTTCAGTTCTCTGTCAACCACACTGACCCCCTGGCTCAGGTGCTCCAGCGTCGAAAACAGAATTTTACGCGAGAACTGAATGGCCTGGGTGGTATCGTCAAACAGGGTAACCACGTCTTCAAAGCCAAGCTGACGCCCCTCCAGCACCGCATTTACCATGGCCGCAGCAGACGAGGCGCCGATAACACCGGCCAGTTCGCGCTCGACATGCTCTACCAGACCAACGCTGGGATAGTCATCCAGTTGTAAGCTTTGTTGCTGCTTTTTGCCGTATTCCTGCAGGCACTCTGCCGCCCGGTTGGCGCCGACAAAGCGCTCCAGCAGAATTTTTAAATCGGTATTACGGATACGAATTCGCCGCGCCGGTGTGTCCTGATGGTTTACCGGTAAATTCGGTTTCACAAAGGCCACTGCCTGCAGCCTGTCCTGTAAACTGACCTGGGTGAACAAGGAGCCGGCAAGGTAAAACAGCAGATTAAAGCCGGTAGAAAACAGCACGCCATGGCTCAGGCTATCCAAACTGGTGCCAAATAAGGCCGTTGGCACCAGCCAGGACCAGCCAAACAACCCGGTTTGCATAATATTGCTGTCTATCGCGCCGGTACTGACCAGCTGTGGCAACATCAGGGTGTAAAACCACAACACGCAGCCGGTGGTTAAGCCCAGATACACGCCCCAGGCATTGCCGCGGCGCCAGTACAGGCCGCCAATTACTGCCGGTGCCAACTGGATCACCAGCGCAAACGCCAGCAAGCCGGTTTCTGCCAGTTCATAGTTACGGGCAAACATGCGGTAATACAAATAGGACAACAGCATTACCAGCACCACCATGCTGCGCCGTACTAATAAGATCAGCAGGCTGTAATCATGTGGCAGCCCCTGGCGTTTACTGCTACGCAGCAGTCCCGGCATAATCACATCGTTACTGATCATCGTCGATAGCGCCAGCGTGGCGATAATAATCATTGAGGTTGCCGCGGAAAATCCGCCAATAAATACCAGCACGCTGAGCATATCCCAGCCTGACTGCGCCGGTATTTTCAGCACAAAGCTATCTGCCGAGCTCAGTGCCTGCGGAAACAACTGCATGCCGCCAATGGCGATGGGGATCACGACAATAGTCACCATAAACAAGTACAGCGAAAACCAGCGCCGCGCATGGCGTAAATGGTGGTGGGAGACATTTTCAACAAAGGCGACATGAAACTGGCGCGGCAATAAAAATACCGCCGTGGTGGCCAGTACGGTTTTGGTGATAAATTCGAGCACGCCATAGCTGTTGCGGTCTTGCTGTGCGATGGCATGATCAGCAAAGCGGCTAAATACACTGCCAACATCCGACAGCACAAACACGTAAACGGCCAGCCCCAGCGTCAATAGCGCAAATAGCTTAACCACGGATTCAAAAGCAATAGCGACCATGACACCGCGGCTTTGCTCTGTCAGGTGCAATTTACGGGTGCCAAATAAAATGGCAAAAAACGCCATAGCCAATGCACTTAAAAAGGCACTGTCCTGCCACCAGTTGGCTGCATCGTCAGAAAAATCGCCGCCCAGCAGCACCTGATACGAACTGGATACCGCTTTAAGCTGCAGTGCAATATAAGGCACTACCACCACCAGACAAACCAGTGACGCTAACAGGGCTATGTTTTTTCGCTTACCGTAACGCGCGGCAATAAAGTCGGCGATGGAGGTGACATTTTGTTTTTTGGTGACATACAGCAGTTTAAACAAAAACGGCTGAGCGAAAATAAACAGCAGCACCGGCCCCAGATAAATAGGAATGTAATCCCAACCCTGGGTAACCGCAGTACCTACAGCGCCGTAGTAAGTCCAGGAGGTGCAGTATACCGCCAATGCCAGACTGTAAATTACCCCCCCATACTTTCGTATGAGTTTGTCATCGGCATGTCGCTCGCCCCAGTTGGCAATCAGAAACAATCCACCGACATACAACAATGCCAATAAGGCAACTACCCAAGCAGCCACTGCGCTCTCCCGTAATTATTTAACTGATACTTTTGGCTTAACGCGGCGCACAAGTCAATTATCTGCGCTCAGGCTTCGACTAAAGTCGGGCTTTCACTTGTGTTAACAACTGCTAGATTAACTTTGCAAGATAAAAATAACAAAGGAAAAGGAGTGTATTTATGACAGAGCACGATCGTAACGCGGCGGCTTACTGGTCAGCGAATCTTCGCTTGATCGTCGGCAGCCTCATCGTCTGGGCCCTGGTGTCCTACGGCGGCGGTATTTTATTCCGCCCGCTGCTTGCAGGCATCAGTGTAGGCGGTACCGACCTTGGCTTCTGGTTTGCACAACAGGGGTCTATCTTAACCTTTATCGCGTTAATCTTCTTCTATGCCTGGAGAATGAATAAGCTCGATAAAGAATTTGGCCTGCACGAGGAGTAAGTTCGTCATGAGTCAATTTGCAATCAATCTGATTTTCGTTGGCGGCTCCTTCGCGCTCTATATCGCTATTGCGATCTGGGCCCGGGCCGGCTCTACTAAAGAGTTCTATGTTGCCGGCGGCGGGGTAAACCCGGTAATGAACGGTATGGCGACTGCCGCTGACTGGATGTCGGCGGCATCGTTTATTTCTATGGCCGGTTTAATTGCTGCCGGTGGTTATGCTAATTCAACCTTCCTGATGGGCTGGACCGGTGGCTATGTGTTACTGGCGATGCTATTGGCACCTTACTTACGTAAATTCGGTAAGTTTACTGTGCCAGAGTTTATCGGCGACAGGTTTTATAGCAAAAATGCCCGCTTAGTCGCGGTAGCCTGCTTAATCATCGCTTCAGTAACTTACGTTATTGGTCAGATGACAGGCGCAGGTGTAGCGTTTTCGCGCTTTTTAGAAGTAGAAAGCGACACTGGTCTGATTATCGCCGCAGTAATCGTATTTTTATACGCTGTTATGGGCGGTATGAAAGGCATTACCTATACCCAGGTCGCGCAGTATGTGGTGTTAATTATCGCCTACACGATTCCTGCGGTGTTTATCTCGTTACAGTTAACCGGCAATCCTCTGCCACCACTGGGTTTGTTCTCTGAGCATACAGCGTCTGGTATGCCACTGCTGCAAAAATTGGATTTAGTAGTCCGTGACCTTGGCTTTACCGACTACACGGCCGATGTGTCAAATAAACTGAATATGGTACTGTTCACGCTGTCATTAATGATAGGTACCGCGGGTTTACCGCACGTTATTATCCGTTTCTTCACTGTACCTAAAGTATCTGATGCACGCTGGTCTGCCGGTTGGGCCCTGGTGTTTATTGCTCTGCTGTATTTGACTGCGCCAGCGGTTGCCTCTATGGCACGGTTAAACCTGCTGAACACCATTTACCCTGCAGGCCCTACTGCTGATGCCATTCAATATGCTGAACGGCCAGACTGGATTAAAAACTGGGAACAAACCGGTTTAATTAAGTTTGACGATAAAAACAGCGATGGCCGCATCCAGTTATATAACGACAAGTCGGAGTCATTCAAGCAAACGGCCACAGAGCGTGGTTGGAATGGCAATGAACTGACCGTTAATAACGATATTCTGGTACTGGCTAACCCTGAAATTGCCAATCTGCCAGGCTGGGTTATCGGCTTAATTGCTGCCGGTGGTTTAGCTGCAGCGCTATCAACCGCAGCAGGTTTGCTGTTGGCGATATCGTCTGCTGTCAGCCACGACCTGATTAAGGGTTCGATTAATCCGCAAATCACCGAAAAAGGCGAACTGCGTGCCGCACGTATTTCGATGGCAGTAGCGATAGTCGTCGCCACCTGGCTGGGGATGAACCCACCCGGCTTTGCGGCACAAACAGTAGCACTGGCCTTTGGTATAGCTGCAGCGTCTATTTTCCCGGCATTGATGATGGGTATCTTTTCAAAACGGGTAAATAACAAAGGCGCCATTGCCGGTATGCTGGCAGGCTTGATCGCTACGGTCACCTATATCTTCCTGTACCTTGGCTTCCTGTTTATTCCGGGCACCAATATGTTTGACAATGTACAGGCGAACTGGTTATTTGGGTCTTTCGGTTACGGTATTTCGCCGCTGTCATTTGGTGCTGTTGGTGCGATGATCAACTTTATCGTTGCCTTTGCAGTGTCGTCAGCGACAGAGCAACCACCGCAACATATCCAGGAACTGGTAGAAAGCGTGCGTTACCCTAAAGGTGCCGGCGCAGCAACTGACCACTGATAACGGATTGTTGCTTTACCAGCTAAAGTTACACCACAATAGCAACGGGCTTTCATACTGAAAGCCCGTCTTATTCAGGAATAAATATATGTTATGGGAACTGATTGCCACCGTTGTAGCAGGTTTAGGCGGCGCAGGCATAGCACTGATTTTACGTAACATCAGCGCCAATAAAGCCCCGCGCTGGTTAATACCGGTATTTGCCGGTGCCACTATGCTGGGTTTTCAGATCCACAGCGAATACACCTGGTTTGAGCATCAGGCAAGCTTACTGCCATCAGGCGTAGTCGTAGTAAAAACGGTGCAGGAACAAGCGGCTTGGCGGCCCTGGAGCTACCTGTACCCGCAAACGCTGCGCTTTATTGCTGCCGACGTTAACAATGCGGCAGAAAATCAACTTAATAACCAAATTATGCTGGTCGACCTGTATTTTTTTCAGCGTCGTGCCACTGCGCGCCGTGTGCCTGTTGTACTACACTGCCAACAACATGCCCGGACCGAGTTCAGCGAACAGCTGGCAGTACCTGCTGCAGATGCACCGCTTAACAGTGACTGGCAAAAACTCTCTGCCGATGATCCTCTGTTAACAGCAGTGTGTAACAGTTAACCACAGCAACTTTATAGGCCGCGTTAAAATGGAAGTTGCAGACGTCACCCGTTTTTTGGCTGATACCACGCCCTTCGATCAACTGAACGAGGCGGCGCTGGCACAATTAGCCAGCCAGATTAATGTGCATTATTACCAGGCGCATGACAGAGTAAATGTCAGCAGCGACAGGTTAATACTGGTGCGTACCGGCATTTTTACCTTGTACAGCGACCAGCAACAGCTGCTGACCAAACTGCAGGCCGGCGATTTTTATGGCTATCAGCAGTTGTTAACCGGCCTGACTGACAACGACACCCTGTTATGTGAAGAAGACGGCCTGATATTCTTTGTGGCAGCAGATGCCTTTCATCAAAGCCGCTATCAATACAAAAACCTCGACATT
This sequence comes from Rheinheimera muenzenbergensis, assembly GCF_036984005.1. Lineage (NCBI taxonomy): Bacteria > Pseudomonadati > Pseudomonadota > Gammaproteobacteria > Chromatiales > Chromatiaceae > Rheinheimera > Rheinheimera muenzenbergensis. Next base: position 77,490 of record NZ_JALAAR010000013.1, on the reverse strand, counting down.
TTTTTCCAGCGCCTGTTCAGCCGCCGCTTGCACCAGTACCGTGAGCAACAACAAAGCTCACGTTTTACGCTGAAAATCAGTGATATTGTGCAACAGCGTAAAATTGCTATCCGGCCGGAACAAAGCGTACAGGATGCCGCCAGACTAATGTCTGATGCACGCGTATCGTCACTGCTGGTAGAAGAGCACGATAAGCTGGTTGGTATTATCACCGATCGTGATCTGCGCAGCCGGGTATTGGCGCATGCCCTGCCCGCCAATACCCAAATAAGCCAGATCATGACGCGCCAGCCACATAGCATTGACCGCCATGCTTATTTGTATGAAGCCGTGCAGCAAATGAGCCAATATAATATCCATCATTTACCGGTATTGGATCAGGGCTTGTGCTGCGGCATGTTAACCGCAACCGATATTATCCGCAGTCAGCAGGATCATCCGGTATATCTGATTGGTGAAATTCACCGCCAAACCAATCTGGATGGTCTGGAGCGCTGCAGCCAGCATATTGCCGATCTGGCTGTAACACTAAGCAAACAACAGGTGCCGGCACATGAAGCCGGCCACATTATTACCACTATTACCGATGCGTTAACCCAGCGGCTTATTTATCTGGCGCAGCAACAACTGGGCGAGGCTCCCTGTGTGTTCAGCTGGCTCGCATTTGGCTCACAGGCGCGGATGGATCAAAGTTTAAACGCTGATCAGGACAATGCCCTGTTGCTGGAAAAAGAGCCGCAGGGCGAAGTTGGCGACTATTTTAGCGCGCTGGCAGAATTTGTCTGTAACGGGCTGGCACAGTGCGGTATTACGCTGTGCCCGGGTAATATTATGGCAACCAATAGTGAGTTACGGCTGAGTTTAAAAGGCTGGTCTGGTCGTTTTGCCCGCTGGATAGCCACGCCAACGCCTGATGCCTTGCTAAAAGCCAGTATCTTCTTTGATTTACGTGTTATTGATGGCAGCAAGGGACTATTTAATGCGCTGCAGGAAGACATTTTACAGCGCACAGCTCAGGCACCGCTGTTTTTATATCATCTGACACAAACCGCACTGCAGCGCACTGCACCGCTGGGATTATTTAAAAACTTTATTCTTGAGCAAGATGGCAAGCAGAAAAAAGGCCTGGACTTAAAAAAACGCGGCATTTCGCTGATCACTGATTTAGTCCGTGTTTACGCCCTGTCAGCCGGTATTCATCAGGTTAATACCCGCAGCCGCTTAGCCAAATTAGTTACCGATGGCGTTATCAGCAGTAAAGACAGCCAGGACTTGCAGGATGCGTTTGACGTATTAGCGCAACTACGCTGGGAAAAACACCAGCACGATTTGGCGCAAGGCCATAATGTCACTAATCTTTTAGATCCGGCAGAAATTTCCGGCCTGTCGCGTCATCAGCTCAAAGACAGCTTTGCCGTTATTAATGAGGCGCAAAGCCGGCTTAAACAGCGTTTTTGCCGGGAGTTGTAACCATGCTTAACTGGTTGGCAGCCAAACGCCGCCCTATTCATCAGGCGGTAGGCTATTTTTCCGCGACGCCTTTTCCATCCGCCAACATGGCGGCAAAAGACGCCAGGTTTCTGGTATTAGATTTTGAATTAACCGGCCTGAATCCGCGCAAAGATCATATTGTCAGTATTGGCTGGGTGCCGGTGCACCAGCACGAAATAGTGTTAGCTGACGCTAAACATTATTTAATTAACAGCCCTGTCAGCGTTGGTCAAAGTGCGGTGTATCACGGTTTACACGATCATCAGTTAAAAGACGCGCACGAATTGGCCGACGTGCTCACCGAGCTGTTAAGCCGTTATGCCGGCTATGTATTTGTAGCTCACCATAGCCAGTTAGATGAACAGTTTTTACGCGCAGCTTGTTTGCGTTGTTTTGGCAAAACCCCACGCTTTAAGTTTATTGATACCATGCAAATTGAATGGCAGCGCTTATTGCGTCAGGGCAAAGTAGTAAAACATGATGCGTTGAAACTTCCCAGTTGTCTGAAAAGGCATGGTTTGCCGGCAATGGCCAACCATCACGCGCTGGAAGATGCTTACAGCACCGCCTTGCTGCTACTAGGCCAGCTTAAACCGGGCGGCGCTGAGATGACACTGGCAGACTTATATCTGTTGTCACGCTAAGTTAAATCGCTTAGCGGTTTTGTTGTTTTGACCAGATGGCGGTAACTTTACCGGCTTGCAAAGTTAACGACACCAGATAGTCGTTACCCATATCGTTTTTCAACTTATACGACCAGGTCTCAATCGTTTCGCCTTTTACCGGCTCACCGGTATCTACGCCCAAGGTTTCAACATCCTTTGCAGCTGGCTCTCCTGCCAACGCCAGTACTTCTATGCGCGGCATGCCGCAACTTAACAACTTGCCACTGCTCAAACGAAAACCGCACGCCTGTGACGGCCAGGCCGCTATCGTTAGTATTACACTGCTGATGGCCAGCATCGATTTTAATCGCATCGTATCTACTCCTGCTAAAAGACGAAAATGCTTTTCCATTATAGATACACCAAGATAATCAGCAACAGCTTTACGCATTAACCTTACATTTTAATCACATTTATTTTCTTGCTCAGCGACATTTCGCAGCACCCGGCACGGATTGCCGCCAGCCACTACACCGGCCGGCATATTTTTAGTCACCACACTGCCGGCAGCAATTACAGTGCCCGCGCCAATGGTCACACCTGGTAAAATAATGGCCCCACCGCCAATCCAGACATCATCGGCAATGGTTACCGCTAACGCCTGCTCTTGCAAGCTGCGCCGTTCAGTCGCGTCCAGCGGATGATTCACCGTATAAATTTGTACCGCCGGGCCAAAGAATACATTACTGCCGATAGTCACCGGCGCCACATCCAGCACCACGCAGTTGTAGTTAAAAAACACCTTAGCACCGGTTTTAATGTTATAGCCATAGTCACAATAAAATGGCGGCTCGACATAAAAATGCTTGCCGCTGTTGGGCAGCCATTGCTTTAACAGTTGCCGGCGCAGGGCTTCATCATCCGGCGTGCTGTGGTTAAATAGATGCTGTAACTTGCGCGCCGCCAAACGCTCAGCGCTCAGCGCTTTATCCAGCGGGTTATACCAGTCGCCGCTTAACATTTTTTGTTTTTCAGTTGGCATTGCTTATCTCCGGGTAATAAAAAAGGCGCCTAAGCGCCTTTTTGTGTCAACCGGCCAAATTACTTGGCGCGGCTGCGGTACTCGTCAGTACGGGTATCGATTTCAATCTTGTCACCTTCTTCTACGAAGGCCGGTACCATCAGTTCAAAACCAGTTTCAATTTTAGCTGGCTTCATCACTTTACCTGAAGTATCGCCACGGGCTGCTGGCTCAGTGTAAGTTACAGTGCGTACTACTACTGTTGGCAGGTCTACCGAAATTGGGCGCTCGCCGTAAAACACTACTGAACACTCCATACCGTCAACCAGGTATTTCAGTGCTTCGGTCATGTTTTCTGCTTCAACTTCAAACTGGTTGTATTCCTGATCCATAAATACGTACATAGGATCAGCGAAGTAAGAGTAAGTTACTTCTTTAGTTTCCAGCAGTACCTGTTCAAATTTGTCATCAGCACGGTATACGGTTTCCATGCCCTGACCATTTAACAGGTTTTTCATTTTCATTTTTACAACGGCAGCGTTACGGCCCGATTTGTTAAATTCGGCCTTTAAAATTACCATTGCTTCAGTGCCAACCATAATCACCTGGCCAGCACGCAGTTCTTGAGCTGTCTTCATCATGACTGAAATATCTTCTCGTTAGGAAAAATTGCGTCGCATTATAAATTTTTTTTCAACAAAGTGCACGAGGTTGCTGGCAAGATCTCCGTTTGCCGTTAACTCCGCGCGCCATTGCTGGTTATAGTCGGCGATTTGCGGCAATAATGCACTAAATTTCTGCCAGCTTTCAGCAAGTGGTGTGTCGGTATTCCAGGCTAACCAATATTGTTGCACCGCCTGCGCCATCTCAGCGCTCATTTGTGCACAGTAACGCTGCATAAAGGCATTAAGTTTATCCAGATGGGTGTGTTCACTCTGGCGGTATATTTGCCAGATAAAGGGTTTTGCCGCCCAGTGCGCACGGATAACCGAATCTTCACCGCGGACAAAGTTGATATCACAAGCCCACAACAGCTTGTCGTAATTATCCTGCGCCATAAATGGCAGTATGGTGATAGTAAGTGCGCCCAGCGTAATGGTGTTATTATCGCCAAGTGCCGGATACAACCCGGTAAGCTGCTGAGCCAGCACGCCCTCGGGCACCAGGCATAACACCGGCTCTGCGCCAGCTTGCCAACTGGCTAACAAGGTGTCCAATTGTGGATGGTCATAGGCAAACAGTGAAATTTTCTGCCGGTAGCCGGTACTGTCTGTAACGCCCAGCGCTGTCCAGAATGCCTGCTGTGCCGTGTTGTCGGCAATGAATTCACCCGCCTGCTGCTGCAAGCTGGCTTCTTGCAGTAAGCCGCCGCTGGCAGCGGTAAAGCCAGGGAAAAAAAAGTATTTATTCAGTGGCAAATGCGGTTGTGGTGATGGCAAAGCATGGCAGCCTTCAATCCACGCCTCAGCTGACAGGTATTCCAGATTTAGCCACAGCGGCTGGCTTGGCTGTTGTGCCATCGCCTGTTGATACGCCAGAGGTATGGTGCAGGCCAGCGCTTCTATTACCACGTCAGCCACCTGCTCTGCCGCCCAGTCTGTATCAGCTGGCCACTGTCGGATAATGACATTATTAAGCTGCTGCTCTGTTTTAGCCGTATCGACCAGCGCACAGATTTTTTTAAAGCTGGCTAAGTCATCGACCCAGAGCCGCACATTAATACCATGCTCAGTGGCTAATTGCCGGCTTAAGCGCCAACAAATGCCAATGTCGCCAAAGTTATCGATAACCGCGCAAAAGATATCCCAGCGCAAAAGAGGTGTAGAGGCCAAAGTTGTCAAGGTAGGCGTGCCTGTCAGAAAAATGCGGCCGCTATTATACCCTTAACGGCGCGCAGGCCAAGATAGAGAGTGGTTATCAGTATCAGGCTAAATAACATTGCCAGCAGATAGTAAGCGGCCAATAACAAACGGTATTTTAACCGCTGCCACAGTGACGCGTCTGGCGGACAGGCAGCCAGCTGGCGGCAAAACAAGGTGGCCCACAGCCACAGTACAGCACAGCTGATAGCGAACACTACACTGCTAAGCTGCCAGCGCGCGCTCAGCGCTGCGTCGGCGGCAAATAACAACCAGACGAATACGCCCAGCGCGGCGCCAGCACACAGCAACAATACGCTGCGTAAAGGTTTAAGCCGGCAGGCCCAGCGCTGATAAAATGCCAACATCAGCCGTGCTCCAGTGCCGTTAATGCGCTTGGGTATAATGCCAGGATCCCGCTTTGCCCCTGCAGATCACCAATCAGCCAGATTTGTTCAAACGGATGCTGCTTTGGCATATGCAATTGACGGTAATGCTGCAGAATATCGCGCCGGGTCCACAACGGGTTAGCGTTACGGATCACCAGCCAGACACGCTCCGTTTGATAGCTCTTTTCCGCTTTATTACTAATTAGCCGGTTTAGTGCGGTAAGTAACCTGTGCTCTGATGGCGTACGAAGCAGCGCCAGCAGCTCTTTGTGGGTATTGTGGCTAAGCTCACGCCCCAGTATATGCATCGCTTCAACTTCGCTGCCATACAAGTGCGCAATTTCCAGATCCAGTTTTTGCTCGTCATAATAACAGGACACATCAGGCCTGGCTGGCTCGTTGTGCCAGATATGACGCATAGTGATACCAAAGCGCTGCTCGTATAACCGCATAAACAAACGGGCCGCTTCGTGCTCCAGCCTTATTTTTTCTTCATTGCCGTTCATCTGCTGCAACATGCTTTTGCTTTAGTGTGTCATAACCACCGTGATTGCTAAGTTTGGTGTAGCCCAGTTGCTGCAGTGTTTCCATTGCTATGCCGGCCCGGCGGCCACTTTTGCAATACAGCGCTATATCAGCGTCTTTGGCTAGCTTTAGCTCGTTTATCCGCTGTGCAATTTCAGTGTGCGGAATATTAATGGCGCCGCTCAAATGGCCAGCGGCAAATTCTTCAGCACTGCGCACATCCAACCAGATAGTTTGCGGTTTTGTCGCGGCGCAGCTGCAAAGTAGCAGCAAAGATAAAATGATTAGCCTCATGCTCGCCAACTCCTGTTGTTTTAGCCGCCTGCGGCCGGCGTAAAATAATAGTACCAAATCTCGATCATAACCGGGATTACAGATATCACTAAAATAAGCGCCATACAAATATTAAAAATACGCTGAAACAGCGCTTTAGTTAACACTTTGCGCAGCGCTGCCCCAAATACCAACCACAGGCCAACACAGGGAAAGGCCACCAGTAAAAAAGCAGCGCTAATCACGCTGACTTCCAGCCAGTACACACCACCTACACTGGTAAAGGCAGCGACAGCGCCGCTTGCCATTACCCAGGCTTTGCCGTTAACCCACTGAAATAATGCCGCTTGCATAAAACTAAAGGGTTTAGACTTGCCCTGCTCTATCGCTTTGGGCTCGGCACTGGCGATATGCCAGGCTAACCAAATTAGGTAGGCCACACCCAACACTTTAATTAGCTGATGCAAATGCGGAAAACGTTCAAAAACCACGCCAAACCCTAGCCCCACCAGCAATACCATCAGCGGAAAACCAAAACAAATGCCGAGCCAGTGCGGCATACTGGCTTTAACACCATAGTTTACGCCGGATGACATGATCATCACATTATTCGGCCCGGGCGTAATAGTGGTAGAAAAAGCAAAAAACAATACGGCTAAGAACAATTCCATCTAAACTCTGCACTAAAAACTGGATAGGTGCTAAGGATAATACCAGAGTCGGCGGTCCTTAATAGGTGTATGTGCCGGTAATAACGGGTTTTTTAACTCGATTAGCCGGCGTTGCGGTAATTTTAGCTCTGACAAATGGCTGGCAAAAAACTGCTGAAATAAGCGATCAAAGCTGCCGTCGTTTATCATTTGCAGCAAGCCGTTTTCAATGTCCTGCGCCAGTTGCTCATTGGCTGGATTAACAAAAAAGTAGCTGGCGGTTGGATAATACAATAGCCAGTTTTGCTCTATCACAATGTTGCGCGGTGACAGCATAATGGCTTCGTCGGCTATCTCGAGGGCGTTGCGGGGCACCGCATCAACTCTGCTTTTCTCCAACAGTAGAAACAAATTGTCATAATGGGCCGCGCCAACCACTTTAAAACCGTTTAACTGCAGAATTTTGCTATCTACCCAGTCATGTCCCTGGGCATACACCAGGCGTTTGATGCTGTCGACGGCTGCAGTGCTGCTGAAGTTTGCCTGCTGCGCTGCATTGATAAGCAAAATACGGTAGCCGCTCAGACCTTTAAAGATAGGGATCCGAATAGGTCTTAAATCTAATTCCCGCTCTACCGATGTCATAGTCCACAACACATCAACTTCGGCATTCTCTTTTAAAAACACCATACTGCGTGATTTTGACATCGGTTGCTCGCTGCTTTGTAAAAGATACTGCCGTTCAGAGCGTGCTAACGCCATCTCCAGCAACGCCAGGGGATAAACTGAACGGGGATCTTCAACATGCGCCACTGCCGGGTAACGCACCAGCTCAGTAGCCTGCACAGGCAATATCAGACAAAGCAAGCTGAGTATAATTAATCGCATAGCTGTTCAACTTGTGATAACTGTGCCATGTTGTAGTAGCGAGTATCGTTAAGGATGAGAAAAAATAATCATCTAAAAGCTGATAATTGCCTTATAAAAATGCTGCTTCAGCGCGAAACAACAAAAATGAGAACTGACTATGAATAAAATCTTAGGACTTGCAGCCTTAGTGGCTGGCGCCATATTGCTGTATTTTGGTTACACCGAATATAACTCTCATGCTTCACAAGTAACCGAGCTGGTTACCGGCAACCCTACAGACAATGCAATCTGGTTTTTAGTCGGTGGTGCCATTGCTGTGATAGTAGGCCTGGGACTGGTGTTAAAAAAGTAATGCCGTTATTTTTACCCGGCAGAATAAACAACCAAGGCCGCAATGCGGCCTTGGTTAATTACAGCTAAAGCGGGGTTTATTCTTCTTCCTTGCCCCAGCTGTCGCGTAAACCTACAGTGCGGTTAAATACCAATTTATCTGCTGTTGCATCACGGTTATCCGCGCAGTAATACCCTTCGCGTTCAAACTGATACGCTTGTTCAGGTTTAGCGTCTTTTAACGATGGCTCAACCAGACCATGCTTAACAACCAGCGATTGCGGGTTTACTACCGTCAGAAAATCCTCTTCGGCTGCCGGGTTGGCTACGCTAAACAAACGGTCATAAACACGGAACTCTGCTGGCAAGGCATTAGCCGCTTCAACCCAATGAATTACACCGCGTACTTTACGGCCATCAGCCGGGTTTTCGCCCAGTGTCTCGGGTAAATAACTGCATTTTAGCTCAACAATATTGCCATCAGCGTCTTTTACCACCTCGTCGGCATGAATAACATAGGCATTACGTAGACGTACGTCACCGTTTAATACCAGGCGTTTATACTTTTTATTCGCTTCTTCACGAAAATCGGCACGGTCGATATACACCACAGCGCCAAACGGCAGTTTACGGCTGCCCATGTTTTCGTCTTTCGGATGATTAGGCGCATCCAGCCATTCAAGACCATCAGCCGGATAGTTAGTAATGGTGACTTTAAGCGGATCTAACACGGCCATAGCACGCGGCGCTACTGCATCTAAATCCTCGCGGATACACGCTTCCAGCGCACTCATTTCAATCACATTGTCTTGCTTGGTCACACCAATGCGTTTGGCAAACTCACGAATAGCAGCCGGGGTATAACCACGACGACGCAAGCCAGCAATGGTGGGCATACGCGGGTCGTCCCAACCGGACACCAGGTTTTGTTCTACCAGAGTTTGCAGCTTACGCTTGCTCATTACCGCATATTCCAGATTTAAGCGGGAAAACTCAATCTGTTGCGGGTGACAGGCGATAGTAATGTTGTCCAGGATCCAGTCGTATAAGCGACGGTTGTCCTGAAACTCCAGCGTACACAAAGAGTGCGTAATGCCTTCAAGCGCATCGGAAATACAGTGGGTAAAATCGTACATCGGATAGATGCACCATTTATCGCCGGTTTGATGGTGATGGGCAAACTTTACCCGGTATATCACCGGATCACGCATGCACATAAAGCTGGACGCCATATCAATTTTGGCACGCAGCGAACATTCGCCCTCTTTAAAGCCACCGGCGCGCATTTTTTCAAATAGCGCCAGGTTTTCTGCCACACTGGTATCGCGGGTAGGACTGTGCTTACCTGGCTGGGTTAAATTGCCGCGGTATTCGCGCATTTGCTCGCCGTTTAAAAAACAAACATAAGCCAGGCCTTTATTGATCAGCTCTACCGCATAGCCATACAGCGCATCAAAGTAGTCAGACGAATACCGTACGTCACCACTCCACTGAAACCCCAGCCAATTGACGTCGTGCTGAATTGAGTTTACAAACTCGACGTTTTCTTTTTCCGGGTTAGTGTCATCAAAGCGCAGATTGCATTGGCCCTGATAATCCTTTGCAATACCAAAATTCAAACAGATAGATTTAGCATGGCCAATATGCAGATAACCGTTTGGCTCGGGCGGAAAACGGGTTTGCACCGCGTTATGTTTGCCGGATGCTAAATCGGTATCAATAATTTGCCGGATAAAATTGGTTGGGCGATGTTCAACGTCCGCCATAAAATATGTTGTCCTTTGCTCGTTGAAACTTAGTTAAGATGCGGCATTATAGCAGCAGAAACCGCGCTGACTACTGGCAAGCGCAGGCATTTGCGTAGAATTTCCAGCGAAACTGGCGTTAAAACTGGTAAGAAATAGCAAAACGCAGTGTACGGTCGATAGTGTCATTATCCAGCGCAAATACCATAGCGGCTTCCCACTTTAATTGCCGGGTCGGGCTAAATTTATGTACGCCCATAAAGCCCGGGCCCGCTCCTTTGTAATTCTCGCCGGAGTATATTTCTATCGACGGTTGCAGTGCCGGTAAATAGCGGTAGCGATATTGCAGACGAAACTCGGTTTCCAACTCGTTTTTAATGCTCGCCCCCCATTCATAAACCAATAAGGTATTGATTGTCAGACTGGTGTGGGTAAATTCTTTTTCCATTAACAAGCCAGTCGTAATCTCATTGGTGTTTGTTTGTTGCTGATGTTCATATTCAAACAACAAGCCCCAGTCCCAGTTATACTGTCCCTGCTCGGTTAGCATATAGCGCAGTTCAACTTCATAACTTGCCACCGTATAATCGTCCGGCATCACCCGCTCGGCCAGCAGGTAAAAGGCCAGCGCAGCCCGTTCAGACACGGCAAAGCCATAACCGAGTTTTTGTGCCAATGAATTGTTATCCGGATGCTGCGATTGGCGCTGATACAAGGAGCGGTATTCAACATCACGCTCTAAGGCGCCGACATAAGGGTGATACACCTTATCTACAACACGCCCATCAGCAAGTGCGGTAAAACTCAGCGCCAGCAGCACGATGCCAGCCAGCCAGAATAAAGATCTCATCTCATTTGCCTCTGCCACATCAGTAGCATCAGAATAAAAGTACCGGCCCAGGATAATAATTGAATAGCATCCGGTGTGGCTTCATAGCCAAACCAGGCATGAAAAAACACACCAAGCTCAGACTGCTCTGCCAACAAATTACTGCTGTCCCACAACGTTGTCTGCTGTGGTATCACATCAATTTGTGCCAATAAGCCAATTGCCTCGCTACTTTGTCTGGCGGCGATCAATGCCAGCATTATGCCCAGGCACCAACTGGAAAATCGTTTAAGCTCCGCCAGTACCTGATAGGTCAATACCGCAATACTGCTGCAAATACCCAGCCCCAACACAGCGCCAAGCCACAGGCTTTCTGTTGCTCCAGCAACGCCGACACTGGTCAGGCTGAACAACACCAGATTGATAGCGCAAATAATTGTTTGCAGTGCCAGTGCCAGCATCATCGTTGCAGTACGATAGCGCCAGGTGATGCTCAGTAACGACAAACACAGTAACAAAAGGGTCAACAACAGAATAAAGAACAGTTCAAGGCCGTTGCCATCGGCTAAACGGGTAATAGCCGCCAGAGCTGGCGTAATCAGCAACATTCCCGCTGTCGCAATTAACCCTGTCCTGATCAGTAGCCAACGTTTTTCGGTTAGGGTCAACTGCAGTAACACCGGCAGCAGAATAAACAGCGGCAATAAATCACGGGTAAACACCAGCACCGTATTAATCAACATGCGGTGTCTCCGTCTCGTTGTTTTCTGTTTGCTGTTGTTGGTACGCCCGCCATTGAGCATCGGCCAGTGCTATCAGCACACCTTTAGCACTGTCAGGGTGAAAGTCTCCAAAAAACGGATACTCGCCCGGCTGCAGCGGCCCAAGATAAATAACCGCTTGTGACTGCCCCAAAACCACTTTTTCCCGGTTTAAGCTAAAACTTTCAAATTCCTCAGGCGTGTCGTCCTGATTAATCAGACGGATTTTTATTTTTTCTCCGGCGGGTACTGTTAACCTGGCCGGGCTAAACAAATGATCTTTTAGCTTAAGGCTAAATTCCTGCCGCGCACTTAGTGCAAAGCTCCCGAGCAGCAAAAGCCAAAGATACTGTCGGCTTACACGCATAATGGCAGCTCCACGCTAACCTTAAGCCCGCTGCTAAATTCGGAGCGGCCAAGACTGATACTGCCACCATGCAGCTGCACCAACTCTTTGACAATAGCCAGCCCCAAACCTGAGCCCGGCGTTGCAGACTGATGCCTGTCGCCGCCAACACGGTAAAACCGGTTAAAAACATGAGGATACTCTTCCGGCGCAATACCAGGGCCTGAGTCAGCCACGTCCAGCACGGCGTTGGTTGCCGTTGTGCTAAGTGTCAGTTTTATTTGCCCTCCTAGTGGCGTGTATTTAATAGCATTACCCAGCAAATTAGCCACCAGCAATCGTAACGCGAATTCATCAGCTTTCACTGCAAGATGCTCCAGCCCCTCAATACTGATTTGCTGCTGACGCGCTTCTATCTGGCTGTAATGCTCTGCGACGACAGCCCGACAGAGCGCAGCCCAATCCAGCGGTTTAGTATTAGCCTGAAAATTATCCGGATGGGTGCGGTTAAGCAGCATAATTTGTTCAATTAGCTGACGCATACGCTCAACACCATCCTGTAAAGCCTGCATTGCAGCATCATCTTGCGGTATGCCCTGCTGGCGGGCATGTGTTATGGCGTTATGTAGTGTAATTTGCAATACACTTAACGGCGTGCGTAATTCATGCGCCACATCTGAGGCAAAGCGTTTTTCACGGGTAAAAGCCGCCGACAACCGCTCAAACAGCCTGTTTGTAGCCTGTATCACTGGTTGCAGCTCCTGTGGTACCTGATTTAAGGTGACCGGTGTCAGCTCACTGGCTTTACGCGACGTAAGCTCGGCGGACAACAATTGCAGGGGTTTTAATGCCCGGCTTACCACCAACCAAATCAGTATAGCCTGCAGCGGTAAGCTAAACACTACAGGATACAAAGAGGCAGTAATCACTTCATCGGCCAGCTGCAGACGTTGTTGCAGTGGCTGCGCCACCATGATCTGCCATTCTGTGCCACTTTGGCCGATATATACCCGCCAGCGCTTACCAAGAAAATTCTGTTCAGAAAAACCAACAGGCGCAACCAATGCTGTAGCCGGTGCTAAGCCATTTTTAAACACCAACTGGTTATTTTTGATCAGCTGCACAGCCAGACCCTGCTCTGGTTCAGTGTTGCTGGTTTGATAATGTTGCAAAATACTGGCCGCAACCAACTGTAGATCCTGATCAAATAGCGCACTGGCGCGCGCAGCACTGAGGCGGTAACTTTGCAATGCTGCCAGAAAGCTGGTTAATACCAACAGCGCGATCAACACAGAAATAAGGTAGCGGCGAACGGATGTCATGGTCTGGCGATACTGTAGCCCACGCCACGCACAGTGCGGATAAAATCGGCGGGTAGTTTTTTCCGTAAGTTAGAAATATGTACCTCCAGTGCATTACTGGCAACCTCTTCCCCCCAGCTATACAAACTGGCTTCCAACTGCTCACGGGTTTTAATACGACCTGCTGACTCCATTAACTCTTTAAGCAGTACATATTCACGCCGGGATAAACCTGTCACATGACCATTAATATTCAATTGCATAGCGCTGGTATCTAACTCCACATCGGCAATAGACACTAAATGGGTTGCCGCTGTGCCTAAACGCCGTTCAATCACCCGCAAGCGGGCGAACAGCTCCGCCGCGGCAAAGGGCTTTACCAGGTAGTCATCGGCGCCTAAATCCAAGCCACTGATCCGGTCGTCCAAACCATCGCGGGCAGTTAAAATAAGCACCGGTAACCTGGTCCATTTTTGCCTGAGCTGTTTAAGTACAGTTAAACCGTCGATATCCGGCAAACCTAAATCCAGGATCACACAGTCACAATCACCGCTACGGGCTACAGCCAGTGCCTGACCGCCAGTTGCAACGGCATTAACGGCGAAGCCCTGTATCGTTAAGGCCTGCTGCAGGCCTTCACGCAGTGCTACATCGTCTTCAACCAGCAATAACCGCATATCACCTCACCTGGACATCAACAACTATTTCATTTTCTTTTGCAGTTTTTGTTCAAGCGCGGCAATTTCCTGCTTGCGCCCTTCATCAGCCAACGGCCTGTCTGGCCTTGCCGGTGCCTGTTTAGCTAATTGAAGATAGCGCATTGCGCTTTTATAGTCGCGTTCTTCTGTTAAAAATTCCGCGTAAAAATAATTTGGATCAATACCTTGCGGGTTTACTTCCAACGCCTTAGTAAGCAATTGTCGGGCCTTTTTATCACTGCCAAAACCAACTGGCCAGCCGGGCACCTTGTAATACAGCACGCCCAGGCTGGTGTATGCCGAGCCTTGCAGAGCCTGCGGCGCTATACTCAGTGCCTGCTCTAAATCGGCTTTGGACTGTTTTGTCAGCGACAGAGCCCCCAGACCACCTTTAGCGCCGGCATAACTTGAGGCAATAATGCCCCGCCATATAAAAGCCTCTGCTTTATCTGCATTGTTGCTTACCACTGCATCAGCCTGCTTTAATAACTCAGCAAAGGCTTGCTCACGCTTATCTTCATCCAGTTGATAATTAATCTCTGCCCAGCGTTGCTGCAGAGGTTTTATATCCGTCAGCACATCAGCGCTGGCGATACCCTGCAACAACAGTAATGGTAACACTATAATTTTTAACGCTTTCATGGGATTGCTCCAATTTTATCTTTAGTTAACGTCTATTACTGTGCCGTTATGCTTTTGCCGCAGTAAAAAACTGTTTAATTTGTTTCAGCTTGGCGGCAAGCGCATTGTCTACTAAGCCTGGAAACAGCGCGTTTAAGCGTATAAATACCTTTTCGGCTGTGCCCAGATAACAGCGCACTGTCTTACGCTCCAGTTGCCTGATCATAGCTGCGGCTACCTGTGCCGGACTGTCGACACCTTGTCCCAGCGCTTGATTTAGCGCATCAACTGCAGCGGAATTAATGGCTGTCCTGGTGGCTCGGGGTGCCATGTAAAGCACGCTTACGCCACTATCGTTCAGTTCACGTCTAAGCGCCTCGGTAAAACCGCGTAAGCCAAACTTACTGGCACAGTAACCGGTAAAGCCGGCATAGCCGATACTGCCAAACGTCGATCCCACCATTAAAATACTGCCATGACGCATTTTAATAAGTGGCAATAGCAATTGTGTTAGCTGCATAGGAGCCAGTAAATTAGTTTGGATGAGCCTGGCATAATCCTGCTGCTCGTGAGCGGCGAATTGGCTTATGCCGGCATTGTTGATAAGTACATCTATTCCGCCAGACGCAGCGCAGTATTGATACAGTTCCTGACGGGCAACCTCATCAGTTAAGTCAGCAGCAAAGGTGCGTATACTGCCTGGCGCAGTGTCTGCAAGTTGCGCCAGAGCTTTGGCATCACGACCACTAATGAGCACTTCAGCCCCAGCCTGTAATAACTCGTTAAGCACAGCGCGACCAATGCCGCCGGTGGCACCGGTTAGCAACACCCGCTTATTTTTTAGCGAACTCATGCTGCCTGCTCCACAGTACGTAAACCATGCGGTTGTTCCAGCGAGCGGAAAATATCACCATACAAGCGATAGAACCGGTTTGCTGCATGAATAACAACGGCTTGTTCCTGTGGATCGGTAATTTGGTTCATCAGGTTTTCATAGAATTTAATATGTTCCTGATCTAACGCGCCATGCGAATTAAGATAAGTAAAGGCTTTACGCGGCAGGTTAAGTTTAGTGGCAATTTGACTGGCGGCCTGTTCAGCCAGATTTATTGAAGTGCCTTCAAGCACCAGCACCATACCAAAGAACGCCAGCGGGTTAGTTCGATTTATCGCATCATACGCGTAGGCCACCATCATTTCTGTGGCAAAAGCCGGCGTACTTTTGCGCGCCTGTTCTTTATCGTAACCACAGGCGGCAATATCATTAAGGATCCATTCCTGATGGCCCAGTTCCTCTTCGATATATTCAGCTACCGCTTCGCGCAGCCATTCCTTGTCTTCGGTTAAGCGTGCGCCTACCGCCATTAACAGCGGTACTGTGTGTTTTACATGGTGATAAGCCTGTTGTAAAAATGCCACGTAGTGATCAAGTGTAAAATCGCCGTCAAAACACCGTTTAATCATGGGTGCGCTTAACAGGTATTGCCGGGCTTCAGTGGTCGTTTCAAGCAATGTGGGATAAAAGGTCATACTGTTCTCCTGTTACAGGGACGTCTGCAGATAACTGATTCGCAAATAGCGAAATAATGTCAGCAGCATACTTTTGATTAATACTCTCGCGGCGCAGCCGGCCATTATCGGTAAGGGTGCCATCTGTGGTGGAAAAGGCCTGTTCCAGCCGCTGATAACGCACAATGCGGGCATAATCTGGCAAGTTGTCGTTCACACTGGCGATACTGGCAGCGACAGCAGCGTCACTGACAGTTGGATGGGCAAAAACCAATGCAGCACAATACGGCTCGGCGTCACCGAACACCATTGCCTGGCTTATCAGGCCGCTATCGGTCAGAGCACTTTCAACCCACTCGGGTGAAATATTGCGGCCAAAACTGTTGATCAACAGGTTTTTGCGCCGGCCTAAAATACGTAGCTCACCCTGGCTGGTAAATTCAGCTAAATCGCCGGTATAAACTTTATCTGAGGCAGAACCATCCTGGCCCAAATAGCCTAAAAACGGAGTATTAACAACCAGTTCGCCATCGATAATTTCAACGCTGCGACAGCTTAACGGCAGGCCAACAGTGTCAGAGGCCATCTTTGCCGCCGTGTCAGAAAGTGCAACCACAGAAGCACATTCACTTAATCCATAGCCCTGATACACCGGTAGATGTACACCAGCGGCCCGCTGCAACAGGGCTGGCGACACATAAGCACCGCCAACGGCAATAAACTGCAGGCTTTGCGGCGCAACCCAGCCTTGCTCAGCTGCCTGGAGTAATAATTTCAGCAGCTCTGGTACTAAAATCAGGCTTTTCGGCTGAATTGTGCTAATAAGTTGCAGTAAAGCCTGAGGCTTAACTAACCTGCTACCGGCAAAACCTCGCAGCGTGTCCGGCGCGATTATCACCTCTCCTCCGGCCAGCAAAGGTGCGTAGACACCGGCTATACTTTCCAACAAGGTTGGCAATGGCAACATACACAAATGCCGCGGAGGACCTTCGCATAACCGCTCTACTCTGGCTTTCAGCCCCAATGCCACATCCAGTTGCGCATGCAAAGATAAGCACACGCCTTTGGGCGCGCCGGTAGAACCAGAAGTAAAGGTTATTTTTTGCGTGCCCGCTGGCACAACAACTGCCGATTGCACCTGACGTTGATACAGTAATAAGCCGTCAAATTCGTCAAGCAAGCTACAAGCCGGATCCAACACTGGCGTGTCACTGAGCCAGAGATCAGGCTCTAAGCTCTTAATAACACTGTGCCGCTGCGCGTCACTTAAATAGGTTGGTAAAGCTGTTAACACCAGTCCTGCGCTCAGGCAGGCTAAATCGGCCAATACCCAGCTGATGCTGCTATCTGCTGTTATGACAACGCGCGTTGCGCCATAGCCTTGCAGTAACGTTTGCCACTGAGCGATTTTGGCTTCAATTTCAACGGCAGACAGGCTGGTATCACTGCCAGCGTCGGTCAGCCTGGCGCTTTGCGGTAACGATATTTGCATCAGACGGACTCCTTTAATGTATCGACCAGACTGTGTAACTGCGGCCAGTGACGAAAGATCAACTGTTGTAACCTGTTATCGCCATGGATACGTTCTGCAGCCTGAGGCAGCGACAAGACACAGACCTGAGGCTGCTGCAAATAGTAGCTGCCCCAATCTTTGGCTTTATCGCCAAGACGTGACGGATCGGCCTTAGCAAGCACGCTAAGTTTAAGGCCATGACGTTGCAGCATGCGTTGCAAATCAGCAGTTGCGGCGAAAACCAAATGCCGAATATTAAGCTGGTGTAATGCCTGCACTGTCAGCACAAATAATTGCATCAATGCCACTGCACTTTCTGCGTACAAATGGCCAATTTCGGCAATGTCAGCACGGCACGAAACGATACCGTGCTGCTGCAATACCCTTTCCGCAGCCGACGGCAAATATTGTTCAGTAAACAATCGGTGTTGACGTGCAAAACGAATACCCAGTGCAGCCTGAAATGCACCAGCCTGCTGCACCCCCACCAGATAAGGCATAAACTGCGACACAGTGGCCTGATAATGACGGGCAAAACCCTGGGCAATAAAGTGTTGCAGCGCTTGGCGGTTTGGATGTTGGCTATCAATAAGTTGCAACACAGCATGCAAGCTGTCTGCGGTTGCTTGCTGCGGGCTGTCAGATGCGACCGCAGCGCTGGTAAGTGCTAGGTTGGTACTGTTCATAACGGACTCCTGAATTACCGTTATAAACAGTGTGTGGTAGAAACCTTAAAGTAGTCTTAAGAATTAAAAATAATCTGCATACACTTTAGCCACCGCAAAGCAGTTGCTCTACACTGGCGATACATTGCTCCAGCCGCTGGTAATAATCAGCTGCATCGATCACCACAAAACGTTCTGTCGCAAAGCCATAATGCCGGTACAGTGCCATCAGTTTATCGAAGCTCAGCGCTCTGACTTCTGGCGTACCTAACTCACGCATACCATCAGCTACCCAGGGCACGGTGGGTTTAAGCGCTATAACCAGATCATATTTTGCCGGATCTATAAAACTCTCGACCCGGCTGGCTATCTGCCCCATAAATACATCACTGAAAAACGCTGTAACCACGGCATCGGTATCAAAAAAACAAACTTTGTTGGCACTGCGCAGCGCTTTGACATCCTGCTCGTACTGCAGGTGGGTAATGCGGTTGAAGTCTTCTAAGTCAAACAAGTCGCCGTTACCACCGACAACGTCATGCTGATAATCCCGTCCTAACTCTTCTGACCAGGAGGTGCAATATACCTTGGCCAGTTTACGGGTTAAGGTGGTTTTACCGCACGACTCGGGCCCGGTAATTAACACCTTGCGGGCAAAAAATGGCCTGGCGGCGCCGGCAATATAATCCCAATGTTTATACGGGTGCTCACGAATTTCGGTGCCGCTAATCGGCCATTGCGTGCGCTGCGGATCCAATACCTGATAATCAATGCCGGGGAAAAACTGATTGTGGCCGTCGCGGTAGCTCTCTTCACCGCCAAAAATCACACTAAAGGGCTCCGGCACCGTTTGCTTAAGCTGACAGGCGTACTCGCCCCAGCCTTGTGGAAAAGGCGGTGATGCATCATCGTTTTGCAGCAGCACTTCAATGCCCAGTCCCTGCAACTCTTGTGATAGCCAGCGCTGACGTAGCACACCGCTGATATAAGGCAGCTGTGCCTGGCGGCACAAGTCACCATCTTCTACTGTGCGCTCACTTATCACTACATAGAGTTTGTCGCACAGCGCATGCGCGCGCAGTATAGCCGTGATATGGCCGCGATGTGGTGGTAAAAACTTACCCGGAAATACCCCTGTCTTCATGTATCTGGCTCACGAAAAAATGCTGGCAATACATTACACGTCTTTTACCAGAAACACCAAGCCAGCCTGACTGACACCCAGCCATAAAAAAACCCGCTGAAAAGCGGGTTTTTTCCGATGACAGCTGAAATTACCAGCCTGTCACTTCTTTCAGTGCTTTACCGATGTCAGCTAAGCTCTTAACAGTCTTAACGCCTGCATCTTCCAGAGCAGCGAATTTCTCATCAGCAGTACCTTTACCGCCAGAGATAATGGCACCAGCGTGGCCCATACGCTTACCAGCAGGTGCAGTAACACCGGCAATGTAAGATACGACAGGCTTGGTCACGTGTTGCTTGATATAAGCAGCCGCTTCTTCTTCTGCAGAACCACCGATTTCACCGATCATAACGATGGCTTCAGTTTGTGGATCTTCCTGGAATAACTTCAGGATGTCGATGAAGTTAGAACCCGGGATTGGGTCACCACCGATACCAACACAGGTAGACTGGCCGAAACCGTAGTCAGTAGTTTGTTTTACCGCTTCATAGGTCAGAGTACCTGAACGAGACACGATACCTACTTTACCTGGCTTGTGGATGTGGCCTGGCATAATACCAATTTTACATTCGCCTGGCGTGATTACGCCTGGGCAGTTAGGGCCGATTAAGCGCACGCCTAATTCGTCACACTTAACTTTAGCGTCCAGCATATCCAGTGTAGGAATACCTTCAGTGATACAAACGATCAGCTTAATACCGCCGTTTGCCGCTTCCAGGATAGAGTCTTTACAGAACGGCGCTGGTACGTAGATTACTGATGCTTCTGCACCAGTAGCTTCTACCGCTTCTTTTACCGTGTTAAACACTGGCAGACCTAAGTGCGTTTGACCGCCTTTACCTGGCGTTACACCGCCAACCATCTTAGTACCGTAAGCAATGGCTTGCTCAGAGTGGAAAGTACCCTGTGCACCAGTGAAACCCTGACAAATTACTTTGGTATCTTTATTAATTAAAACGCTCATTGCTTACCCCTTATGCCTTTGCCGCTGCTGCAACGACTTGCTTGGCAGCGCCAGTCAGGTCTGTATCAGCGATAATGTTCAGGCCGCTTTCAGACAGCACTTTAGCACCCAGCTCTGCATTGTTACCTTGCAGACGTACAACTACTGGTACTTTAACGCCAACTTCTTTCACTGCACCAATTACGCCTTCAGCGATCATGTCACAACGCACGATACCACCGAAGATGTTGATGAATACGGCTTTAACAGCGTCATCAGACAGGATAATTTTGAATGCTTCAACAACGCGCTCTTTAGTCGCGCCGCCGCCAACGTCCAGGAAGTTAGCCGGTTGGCCACCGTGCAGTTTAACGATATCCATAGTGCCCATTGCCAGGCCTGCACCGTTAACCATACAGCCGATGTCGCCACCTAAAGCAACATAGTTCAGCTCCCATGACGCAGCGTGTGCTTCACGTGGATCTTCCTGTGATGGATCCTGCATTTCTTTCAGTTCAGGGTGACGGTATAACGCGTTACCATCGATAACCAGTTTGGCATCTAAACAGTGAAGATCGCCAGCAGGCGTGATAACCAGAGGGTTAACTTCTAACAATGCCAGATCTTTTTCCTGGAACAGTTTGGCCAGACCCATGAAGATTTTCACGAACTGGTTAACTTGCTTACCTTCCAGGCCCAGTTTAAAGGCTAACTCACGGCCCTGGAATGGCTGAGCGCCTACTAACGGGTCGATTGCTGCTTTTAAAATTTTCTCCGGTGTTTCGTGAGCAACGGTTTCAATTTCCACGCCGCCTTCAGTAGAGGCCATAAACACGATACGACGTGAAGAACGATCTACTACAGCACCTAAGTACAGCTCTTTAGCGATATCGGTACAGGTTTCTACCAGGATCCGGCTTACCGGCTGACCTTTTTCGTCTGTCTGGTACGTTACCAGGTTTTTACCAAGCCATTTTTCTGCGAAAGCTTTGATGTCTTCTTTGCTCTTAACCAGCTTTACGCCGCCCGCTTTACCGCGGCCACCAGCGTGAACCTGTGCTTTGACAACAAACATATCGCCGCCGATTATATCTGCAGCTGCTACCGCTTCTTCAACTGTAGCTGCGGCAATGCCTTTAGATACAGGCAAACCATATTGGGCAAACAGTTGCTTACCCTGATACTCGTGCAAATTCATGGCTATTTTCCGTTCATTTGAATATGGAGACTGCCCTTTTGGTACAGCCTGACTTTTGATCGGCGCATATTATAGTGCCAATCGGTTAGATAAAAAATGCTGTTGCCCTAAAACAACAGCATTTTTAGTTACTATTTTTGGATAATTAGATATCCAGCAGAATACGGGTTGGATCTTCCAGCAATTCTTTAATGGTTACCAGGAAACCGACAGACTCTTTACCATCGATGATACGGTGGTCATAAGACAGTGCCAGATACATCATTGGCAGAATTTCCATTTTGCCATCGACAACCATCACGCGATCCTGGATTTTATGCATACCCAAAATAGCTGACTGTGGTGGGTTGATAATAGGTGTAGACATTAACGAGCCAAACACGCCACCGTTGGTAATAGTGAAGTTACCACCGGTTAAGTCGTCCATCGCCAGCTTGCCATCACGACCTTTAAGCGCTAAGTCTTTAATCGCTTTTTCAATTTCAGCCAGGTTCATTTTGTCACAGTCACGCAGTACTGGTGTCACCAGGCCACGTGGCGTTGAAACCGCAATGCTGACATCGAAGTAGTTGTGGTACACGATATCATCGCCATCAATAGCCGCATTCACTTCCGGGAAACGCTTCAGTGCTTCAGTTACCGCTTTAACATAGAACGACATAAAGCCTAAACGGATACCGTGACGTTTTTCAAACACGTCCTGATATTGCTTGCGCAGATCCATAATCGGCTTCATGTTTACTTCGTTAAACGTCGTTAACATGGCAGTAGAGTTTTTCGCTTCCAGCAAACGGTTAGCAATAGTTTTACGCAGACGTGTCATAGGCACACGTTTTTGGCTGCGATCACCCGCTACTGCAGCAACCGGGGCTGCAGCAGGTGCAGCGGCTTTAGCAGGTGCGCCAGCGACAAATTTCTCAACGTCTTCTTTGGTAACACGGCCATTTTTGCCGCTACCTTTAATTTTGCTGGCATCCAGGCCTTTTTCCGCGATCATACGACGTACTGACGGGCTTAAGGCGTCATCATTGCTGTCGTCAGCGGCAGCTGGTGCGGCTTCAGCTTTGGCAGGTGCGTCATCTTTTTTCGCTGCTGGCGCGCCGCCGGCTTCCATCTTACCAATAACTTCTTCTGCCGTTACTGTAGCGCCGGTATCGTGAATGATCTCGCCCATAACGCCATCGGCCTGAGCAACCACTTCAAGTACCACTTTGTCGGTTTCAATATCAACTAATACCTGATCACGTGATACGGCTTCGCCTGTTTTTACGTGCCAGGTGGCGATGGTTGCATCTGCAACGGATTCTGGAAGTACGGGTACTTTAATTTCCACTTTTTCACCTTTTAGCGGTTAGTCTTATTTCGTTCAGCCGGTGCCTTTGCAGGCACCGGACCATCAATTATTTTAGTGTCAGGGCGTCGTTTACCAGCGCCTGTTGCTGCTTGTTGTGCACAGACAGGTAACCTACTGCCGGAGACGATGACGCATCACGGCCTGAGTAGGTCAGGTAGCCGGCCTTAGGTATTGCCGCACGGAAATGGTGCTGGCTGCAGTACCAGGCGCCCTGATTTTGTGGCTCTTCCTGACACCAGACAAAGTCAGTTACGTGTTGATACTGGCTTAATACTTCAGCAAGTTCATCATGCGGGAACGGATATAGCTGTTCTACCCGCACTATAGCGACATCATTCTGTTCACGCTTACGGCGCTCTTCCAACAACTCGTAGTACACCTTGCCACTACAGAACACCACTCGCTTGACGTTTTCCGGTTTGATATCGTCTATCTCACCAATAACGTTATGGAACTTGCCACTGGCCAGCTCTTCCAAAGTAGATGTTGCCAGCGGGTGGCGTAACAGGGATTTAGGCGACATCACAATCAAAGGCCGACGCATTGGCCGCACCATCTGCCGGCGCAGCATGTTAAATACCTGCGCTGGTGTAGTCGGCACACACACTTGCATGTTGTGATCAGCACACAGTTGCAGGAACCGCTCTAACCGGGCTGATGAGTGCTCTGGCCCCTGACCTTCATAACCGTGCGGCAGTAACAACGTTAAGCCACACAGACGGCCCCATTTTTGCTCGCCTGAACTTAGGAACTGGTCTATCACCACCTGAGCGCCGTTGGCGAAGTCGCCAAACTGGCCTTCCCAAATTACCATGGCACGTGGCTCAGCCGTAGCATAACCATATTCAAATGCCATAACCGCTTCTTCAGACAGGGCAGAATCATATACCTGGAACGGCCCTTGCTGGTCACTGATATGCTCAAGCGGCGTATAGGTGCTGCCGTCGGCCTGGTTATGTAACACAGCATGACGGTGGAAGAAGGTACCACGACCTGAATCCTGGCCGACAATACGAATACGGCTACCATCGGCTACCGTAGCAGCATAGGCCAGTATTTCAGCAAAGCCCCAGTCGATTTTCTTTTCACCGGCTAACATTAAACCGCGGTCTTCGTATACTTTGCCTACCTGACGCTGCAGCGCATGCGACTCTGGAATATGGGTAGCTTTTTTACCCAGTTCAACCAGTTTTTCTACCGACATGCTGGCGTCGTAGGTTGCGTCCCAGTCGTGACCAATAAACGGCGTCCAGTCTACCGACGATTCGGCCATCGGGCGCCATTCTTCAACCACGCAGTCGCCTTTGTCCAGCGCGTCACGATATTGTGCAATTAACTGATCAATTTGCTCTTTGCTGAACAAACCTTCGGCAATCAACTTCTGCGCATATAATTCACGCGGCGTTGGGTGCTTTTTAATTTTCTGATACATCAGCGGCTGGGTTGCATTTGGCTCATCCGCTTCGTTATGGCCGTTACGGCGATAACATACCAGGTCAATCACTACATCGCGTTTAAAGGTGTTACGGTAATCTACCGCCAGCTGAGCAACAAACACTACAGCTTCAGGATCATCACCATTTACGTGGAATATTGGCGCCTGCACCATCTTGGCGATATCGGTACAGTATTCTGTTGAGCGGGTATCTTCCGGATTAGACGTAGTAAAACCAACCTGATTGTTGATCACTAAGCGGATAGTGCCGCCCACTTTAAAGGCGCGGGTTTGTGAAATGTTAAAGGTTTCCGCTACCACACCCTGACCGGCAAAGGCCGAATCACCATGAATAGTAATAGGTAAGGCTAATGAACCATCGGTACAACCACGACGATCCAACCGGGCCCGTACTGAACCTATCACCACCGGGTTGACTATTTCCAGGTGCGAAGGGTTAAACGCCAGCGCTAAGTGAACATTGCCACCTTTGGTTTCAAAATCTGATGAGAAACCCATATGGTATTTTACGTCGCCGGCACCAACCACTTCATACTTACCGGCAAACTCATCAAATAGTTTTGACGGGTTTTTACCCAATACGTTGATCAGCGTGTTTAAGCGGCCACGGTGCGCCATACCGATAACACAATCTTTAGCGCCCTGTTCGCCGGCACGGTGGATCATGGCCTTAAGCATTGGCACCATGGCATCGCCGCCTTCCAGACCGAAGCGCTTAGCGCCAGGGAACTTGGATGACAGGTATTTTTCTAAACCGTCTGCAGCAACCAAGCCGTTTAAAATGCTGGTTTTAACGGTTTTGTCATAAGAAGGTGCAGATTGAATAGACTCCAGCCGTTGCTGGATCCAGCGTTTCTCATCGGTAGAGACAATATGCATGTACTCAGCACCGATAGAACCACAATAAGTCTTTTCCAGTGCCTTGTGTAATTCACCCAGTTTCATCGTTTCTTTGCCGATAGCAAAAGAACCGATATTAAACTCGGTGTCATAATCTGTTTCAGATAAGTCGTGATAAGACAGCTCTAAGTCGCGCACCCGGGCTCGCTTCCATAAACCTAACGGGTCTAGGTTAGCCTGCTGATGGCCGCGAAAACGGTAAGAGTTAATCAGCTGCAACACCTTGACCTGACGACTGTCGGCAGCCGCACCGCTATTTACCACCACGACTTCGCGGTGTTTATTGCGGGCCAAATCGGCAAATTGTTGCCTGACATCAGCATGACGAACTTCCAAGTCAACACCGTCGATCTTGGGCAGTTTAGAGAAAAATTCACGCCATTCATCGCTGACGCTGGTAGGTTCAGCTAAGTAGGATTCATAGAGCTCATCGACGTAGGCCATATTGCCACCGCCAAGATGAGAAGACTCTAACCACGCCTTCATTACACCTTCGTGCATTTAGTTTCCCTTAATTTCCGCGCACCTGGAAAAAGTAGCAAAAAAACCGCCGCTTAACAAACGGTGGTTTTTTGTTCAGATACCAAAAAAGGGCGCATTACAGCGCCCGGTTTAACAACATTGATTTAATTTCACCAATTGCCTTGGTAGGGTTAAGCCCTTTTGGACATACGTTAACGCAGTTCATAATGCCATGGCAGCGGAATACGCTGAATGCATCATCTAAATCGTTTAAACGCTGCTCGGTGGCGGTATCACGGCTATCGGCTAAAAAGCGGTAAGCGTGTAATAAACCGGCCGGGCCGATAAATTTATCCGGGTTCCACCAGAATGACGGGCATGAGGTTGAACAACAGGCACACAGAATACACTCGTACAAACCATCCAGCTTGGCGCGCTCCTCAGGCGACTGCAAAAACTCACCGGCTGGCGGTAATTTACTGTCGTTAATCAGGTACGGCTTCACTTTTTCGTACTGGGTATAGAACTGGCTCATGTCAACCACCAGGTCGCGTACTACCGGTAAACCCGGTAGCGGACGTATCACAATTTTACCGCCTTTTAAGCCTGCGGCTGATAAAGGTGTGATACAGGCCAGGCCGTTTTTACCGTTAATGTTCAAACCATCTGAACCGCAAACACCTTCACGGCAGCTGCGACGGAAAGATAAACCCGGATCCTGCTCTTTTAACTTAATCAGCGCGTCCAGCACCATCATGTCCCGGCCTTCCGGGTTATCCAGGGTGTAATCCTGCATGCGCGGCGCTTTGTCGACATCAGGGTTGTAACGATAGACTGAGAATACCAACTTCTTCATCGCTGAGCCCTCTTAATATGTACGTGCTTTAGGCGCAAAAGCTTCACGGAACTTAGGTTCCAGGTTCACTTTACGCTTAAACATTGATTCGGTTTCCGGCGTGTAGACGCTGTGGCATAACCAGTTTTCGTCATCACGGTCCGGGAAGTCAAAGCGGGCGTGCGCACCGCGGCTTTCAGTACGGAAGTTAGCAGCAACTGCTGTTGAAAACGCCGTTTCCATCAGGTTGTCCAACTCTAAACATTCAATACGTGCGGTATTAAAGTCTGAGCTCTTGTCATCCAGACGGGCAAACTTTAACCGTTCGCGAATTTCTTTTAACTCTGCCAGACCTTCAGCCATGGCAGCACCTTCGCGGAATACCGAGAAGTTTAACTGCATACATTTTTGCAGGTCTTTCTTAATTTGTACCGGATCTTCACCCTGACCTGGCTTGGTATCTTCCCAGCGCTGCGTACGCGCCAAGGCAGCGTCCAAATCAGACTGCGAAGCTGCGCGGCCTTCAGTGGTAGAGGCTAAGGCTTCACCTAAATGCAAGCCGGTAGCACGGCCAAATACCACTAAGTCTAACAATGAGTTACCGCCTAAACGGTTAGCACCGTGTACCGATACACAAGCGATTTCGCCACAAGCGAACAGGCCCGGCACTATGGCTTCTGAACCATCAGCTTTAGGTGAAATAACCTGACCGTGCACGTTGGTAGGAATACCACCCATCATATAGTGACAGGTTGGAATAACCGGAATTGGCTCTTTTACCGGGTCAACGTGGGCAAAAGTCTTAGACAGTTCACAGACGCCAGGTAAGCGGCTTTCTAAAACTTCGGCACCTAAGTGGT
This sequence comes from Rheinheimera muenzenbergensis, assembly GCF_036984005.1. NCBI lineage: Bacteria > Pseudomonadati > Pseudomonadota > Gammaproteobacteria > Chromatiales > Chromatiaceae > Rheinheimera > Rheinheimera muenzenbergensis. Next base: position 50,298 of record NZ_JALAAR010000013.1, on the reverse strand, counting down.
CCAGTTTCAGTTTAATGTGCACGCCCCAAGGACCGTCACAGCCACGACCTTCACGAATTTCCGTCATCATTGAACGGGCTACTACGTCACGGCCGGCCAAATCTTTGGCGTTGGGTGCATAACGCTCCATAAAGCGCTCACCGTCTTTATTTAACAGGTAACCACCTTCACCACGACAACCTTCAGTCACCAGCGTACCTGCACCGGCGATACCGGTTGGGTGGAATTGCCACATTTCCATATCCTGCAGTGGCACACCAGCGCGCAGCGCCATACCTACACCGTCACCGGTGTTGATGTGGGCATTAGTGGTAGAAGCATAAATACGACCAGCACCGCCGGTCGCTAACACTGTCGCTTTTGCCTTGAAATACACAATTTCGCCGCTTTCAATGTCAATGGCAGTACAACCTACGACAGCACCGTCCTGGTTTTTAACCAAATCCAGCGCATACCACTCAGAAAATACCTGCGTTTTATTTTTTACGTTTTGCTGATACAGCAAGTGTAGCAACGCATGGCCGGTACGGTCGGCAGCTGCCGCAGTACGCGCGGCCTGCTCGCCGCCGAAGTTTTTCGACTGACCACCAAACGGACGCTGATAGACGCGGCCATTTTCAAACCGGGAGAAAGGTAAACCCATGTTCTCAAGTTCAGTAATGGCTTCAGGGCCGGTTTTACACATGTATTCGATAGCGTCCTGGTCACCGATGTAATCAGAGCCTTTAACCGTATCAAACATGTGCCATTCCCAGTTATCCGGGTGGCTGTTACCTAAGGCTACTGTGATACCACCCTGAGCCGACACGGTGTGAGACCGGGTTGGGAACACTTTTGATAATAAGGCACAGGTTAAACCTGACTGGGTAATTTGCAGTGCTGCACGCATGCCCGCACCACCGGCGCCAATAACGATGGCGTCAAACTCTCTTACTGGAATAGTCACTTAAGCACCCCACAGAACAAACAGGCCAACCGCTACATAAGCGAATGCCAGTGCATAAAGGAAGAATTGTAATACTGCGCGCAGTGCCGCTGATTTAATGTAATCAGTCAGCACCTGCCACAAACCAATGCGGGTGTGCACGGCAATTGACACTAACGCTAACAAGGTAAACACTTTTACCAAAATGTTGGCAAACAACGCCTGCCAAACCTCAAAGGTGACTTCTGGTGTAATAATGAAGAACCCCAGAATAAATACACTGTACAGCGCCAGCACTATGGCTGTTGCGCGCAATGATACATAATCCTGTACGCCATCGCGTTTCAGGCTTGCCTGATTCAGAACCATATCCATACTCCTGCTAAAACTGCTAATACTAGCCACAGCGCAATAGTGACTTTGGCACTTAAGTTACCTGATTTCAGCTCTTCCCAATGCCCCATATCCATGATCAGATGACGGATGCCGCCAACTAAGTGATAGATAAGAACAGTGATAGTGCCCCAGGCAATAAATTTAGCCAGGTGTGATGTCATCAGGGTTTTGACAAAATCAAAACTCTGCTGGTCCTGTAACGAATATGCCCAGGCCCAGATAACAAATACCAATGCAAAAAACAGTGCCACACCGGTAACACGATGCAGTATTGACGCTATGGCAGGTGCCGGAAACGATATGGTAGAAAGGTCGAGATTTACTGGTCTTTGTTTTTTCACAGTGCTTGCCCATCGATGCCCATAATCGAGCTATTGTTGTCATTGTCGTTGTCATTGCTGTATAAACAGTCAACACCCAAAACCAATACACCTTTATACTAGAGCTGGATCAGTGCTGCCAGATCAGCAAAAAGCGCTTGCTGAGTGAACTGTTTAAAAACCGCAATAGTATATATTTCACAACTGGCTATTACAATTTTTGTTTGGTTTTACTCGAAAAAATCCGTATCTGGAACATTACACACTTTGCACATTAGAGCAATAATACTAGAGTCGAATACTTATTGAGCAGAAACGCATTAAAATTGACTTTATAGGGTCGTTTGTAGGTAGAATAGCGACCAATTTGCTAAATTCCTTTAACCCGATACTACAACAACAGGAGAAATCCAATGGCAGATAAAAAGGCCGTCGTGCAGGTCGATGGAAAATCGTTTGAGTTGCCAATCTACTCTGGCACTGCCGGCACTGACGTAATTGATGTTCGCGCCTTGGGTCAGCATGGCTATTTCACGTTCGATCCGGGTTTTATGTCTACCGGCTCGTGCGAGTCGAAAATTACCTATATTGATGGCGATAACGGCGTGTTGTTACACCGTGGTTATCCTATTGAGCAACTGGCAGATCATTCAGACTACCTTGAACTGTGCTACCTGTTACTGGAAGGTGAACTACCGCAGGCTGAGCAATATAACCAGTTTAAGAACACCATCACGCGCCACACTATGGTGCATGAAAAAATTGCCTCTTTCTTCCAGGGTTTCCGTGTAGACGCCCACCCTATGGCTATGCTGTGTGGTGTTGTTGGTGCTTTGTCGTCGTTTTATCACTCAGATTTAGATATCAATGACCCACAACAGCGTAAGCGTAGCGCACATCGCTTAATTGCTAAGTTACCAACCATTTCGGCCATGGCATACAAGTACACTGTCGGTCAGCCGTTTGTTTATCCGCGTAACGACTTAAGCTATTCAGCCAACTTCCTGCATATGATGTTTTCTGTGCCGGCTGAAGATTATGTGGTCAGCCCGGTTCTGGCAAAAGCCATGGATCGGATCTTTATGCTGCACGCCGATCACGAGCAAAACGCGTCAACCTCTACCGTACGTTTAGCCGGTTCTTCTGGTGCCAACCCTTATGCGTGTATTGCAGCTGGCGTAGCGTCACTGTGGGGCCCGGCACATGGTGGCGCCAATGAAGCCTGTTTGAAAATGTTACAGCAAATTGGCTCAGTTGATCGCATTCCTGAATTTGTTGCCCGTGCTAAAGACAAAAATGACAGTTTCCGTCTGATGGGCTTTGGCCACCGCGTGTACAAAAACTTTGACCCACGCGCCAAAGTTATGCGCGATACCTGCCATGAAGTGTTAAAAGAGCTTAACATCAAGGATCCGCTGTTAGATGTTGCTATGGAATTAGAACGTATTGCCTTGTCTGATCCCTACTTCATCGAGAAAAAGCTGTACCCGAATGTCGATTTCTACAGTGGCATTATCTTAAAAGCCATTGGCATTCCAACCAGCATGTTTACGGTGATTTTTGCTATGTCACGCACTGTAGGCTGGATTTCTCACTGGGACGAAATGCTGGGCGAAAAAGGCCACAAAATCGGCCGTCCGCGTCAGCTGTACACCGGCTACACAGCCCGTGACTTTACTCCGCTGAACAAGCGATAATCTCAGCACAGTTTAAAAAGCGGCTACGGCCGCTTTTTTGTTGGCTGCAAACGGGGATCTGATTTGCGCCAGGCCGCGAAAAAAGGCAAAATCGCGCCAACTTCATCAGGATCCAAGCCTCTATGCCCGGTTTCGACGTACAGCAATTTCGCCAGCAATTCGCTTTTTTTCAGCACCATCCTGATTGGGTGTATCTGGACAATGCCGCCACCATGCATAAACCGCAGGCGGTAGTGCAAGCCGAGCTTGAGTTTTATCAGATCAGCAATAGTAATGTGCACCGCGGCGCGCATCAGTTAAGCCAACAGGCCACGGCGTTGTTTGAACAGGCACGCAGCAGCATAGCCAGCTATCTTAATGCCGCCCGGGTACATGAAGTTATCTTTACCAGCGGCGCTACCGCAGCGTTAAATCAAATCGCCTTTGGCTTAATGCACACTCTGCTGCAGCCTGGCGATCGCATCTTGCTGACGCAACTGGAGCATCATGCCAATATTGTGCCCTGGCAGCTACACTGCCAGCGACACGGTGTCATTATTGATGTGGTGCCGTTAACCCCGGACCACAGCCTGGATTTGCAAGCCTACCAGGACTTACTGGCTCTTGGCCCTAAGGTCGTCAGTTTTAGTCATATTTCCAATGTGTTAGGCCACATTCAGCCGGTAGCACAAATGGTAGCGTTGGCTAAAGCCGCAGGAGCCGTTACTGTCATTGATGGCGCTCAGGGCGTAGTGTATCAACAACCCGATATGCAACAACTGGACTGTGACTTTTATGTCTTTTCCGGTCATAAATTATATGGCCCTACCGGCATTGGTGTGCTGTATGGCAAAACCAGCGCTCTGCAGCTGCTGACGCCTTTACTTGGTGGCGGTGAAATGATTGAACAGGTCAGCTTTGTTAACACAACCTTTAACAAGCTACCGTTTCGGTTAGAGGCCGGCACCCCCAATATTGCCGGTGCAGTTGGCCTGGCAGCGGCCATACACTGGCTGCAAAAATTTAACAATAAACAGCTTCAGCAGCATAAAGCCGAACTACTACGCGAATTTTATCAGGGACTTAGCCACATAAAAGCCGTAGATATTTTATCTTCTCCTGTGCATAATGCAGGCATAGTGGCATTAAATGTTGACACTGAGCACCCTGCTGATGTAGCAGTATTACTCAATCAACAACAGGTAGCGGTACGCGCGGGCCAGCATTGTGCCATGCCATTGTTTAGCAGTTTGCAACTGCCAGGAGCGGTCAGGTTTTCCTTTGCCGCTTACAATACGCTGGATGACGTTAACCGTAGCCTGTTGGCATTAGAGCAGGCCATTGAGATCTTAACTGCATGACTTTAGAACAATTATTAGCAGATACTTTCCCCGTTTTGCAGGATATCCAGCAAACGGATTTAGCCCAGCTGCAACAAGAAAAAGACTGGCAGAGTAAATATCGGATCTTAATGCAGCTGGGTAAAAAACTACCGCCGGTACCAGAAAAAATGAAACAGCCGCATTTGCTGGTAAAAGGCTGTGAAAGCCGGGCCTGGCTAATGCATTATCACGACAAGGTCGCGGATAAACATTTTTTTGTATTGGACAGTGACGCCCGTATTGTTAAAGGCTTAATGGCCATAATGCTGTGCCTGGTTAATGGCATGTCCAGTACTGAGCTGGCAAAGTTTGATCTGTGCCATAAATTTGACCAGCTGAATTTAAAACCCTATTTAAGCCAGTCCCGTGGCAACGGTTTAACCGCTATGGCAGAGCGCATTAAAGCCTGCTGCTAAGCTGCCACTGTGCACCTTGAGTTCGGGCAAAAAGCACGGGCAACGTAACGCCCTAACTTTGTGCCAGCTTTTTCAATACCCGTGATACCGCGGCAAAGCCAAAACTGGCCGTGACGACAGTAACAGCGCCAAACCCGCCGCTGCAATCCAGCCGCATACTGCTGACTTCGCCGTCTTCACTTAGCTGAGCGGTTTTCTGCTGACATACGCTGCCATCCGGTTGCGGGTAGACTAACTGTTCAGTTGAAAACACGCAGTCGATACCAAAACGCCGCTTGGGATTGCGGCTGTAATTATAATCACGCCGCAAACTATTGCGTACTTTAGCCAGCAGCGGGTCATTTATGGTTTGCGTCAAATCAGCGACTTGTATTTGTGTCGGATCAGTCTGACCACCGGCACCACCGGTGCAAATCAGTTTAATTTTATTGCGTTTACAGTGTGCCAGCAGCGCTACCTTGGCTTTTATTGAATCAATAGCGTCTACCACGTAGTCGATATCGGTAGTTATCAACTGGCGCAGATTGTCGGTGGTAACGAAGTCTTCTACCTGCTGCACGATACAATCAGGGTTGATCGCCTTTATCCGCTGTGCCATCACAGCTACTTTGTCCTGGCCGACAGTATCAGAAGTGGCATGCAGTTGGCGGTTGATGTTGCTGATACAGACATCATCCAAATCAATAAGTGTAATTTTACCTATGCCTGAGCGTGCCAGTGCCTCAGCTGCCCAGCTGCCTACGCCGCCAATACCGACGACACAGACATGCGCCTGCTGAAATTTTTCCAGTGCCGGCACGCCATACAATCTGGCAATACCGGCAAAACGTAATTGATAATCGGACATCGTTATTGGTTAACCTGCTTGGGTAAAGTATATTCCGGCCAGGGTAAATCCCACGGCTGCGCCCAGTTGACTAAGGCGCTGCTTTGGCATAATTGCTGAAAATGTATGCCCTCGCCCGGCAGCCGGACATACTGATAGGTTGTGCCTGCGAAACAAAACCGCAGCGCATAAGCATGTAAGTATACCCGATCTGCCGCTGCGCCCTGATACTGACTGTCGCCTAGAATCGCAGCGCCCTGACTTTTTAATGCCACCCGGATCTGGTGGGTTTTGCCACTAAAGGGTTTGATCAAAAACGCCCTGAATGGCAGCTGCTCAAAGCCCTGGCTGATAAAATAACTGACGGCCGGGTTCAGCTGGCTGCTAAGCAGCTTCCAGCTACCGCGCCGGGCTGGCGCCATATCGCCTTTTACCCAGCCCTGCTTTTTGGCCGCTTTACCAAATGACAACGCCAGATAGTACTTCTCAACCTGATGTGCGGTAAATAATGCGGTAAGCGCTGCGGCAGCCTCGCTGCTACGCGCCAATAAAATTAAGCCGGATGTCACCTTGTCTAACCGGTGCACCGGAAATAACTTAGCGCCCAGTTTTTGTTCGGCCTGTACCACCAGGCCTGCGCCGTCGTCAGAGTGAAAACTGACACCGGCAGCCTTGTTCAGCACAATAAAATCGCGCTGCTGATCAAGCAGCGTAAACGCAGTGTTCATTCGCTTAGTGTCGCCGCATAAGCACGGGCGTGTTCTAAATCTTCGGGTGTGTCGACACCGACAGCCGGGATTTGCAGCGCCGTATCAACATGAATGGCTTCGCCGTGCCATAGCACGCGCAATTGCTCCAGACTTTCTATTTGTTCCAGTGTAGACGCCGGCCAACTAACATACTGCTGAATAAAACCGGCACGATAAGCGTAAATGCCAATGTGGCGGCGGTAATGTTGTGCCAGCGCATTGCGGGTAATACCGTCCCGATCGTAAGGGATAACACTGCGGCTAAAATACAGCGCATAACCGTCTTTATCACTGACCACCTTAACGATATTCGGGTTAGCAATTTCGGCTGCATCAGCCAACGGCACAGCCAGCGTCGCCATGCGGGCTTTTTGCTGCGCTGCCAGATTTTGTGCTACCTGACGTATAATCAGCGGTGGAATAAAGGGCTCATCGCCCTGCACGTTCACTACCACCATATCTGCTGGCAAAGCCAACTTACTGACAACTTCGGCCAGTCGCTCAGTACCGGAGTTGTGGGCTGCACTGGTCATACAGACTTCACCGGCGAAGCCTTCTACCACTGCGGCTACCCGTTCGTCGTCGGTGGCCACCACCACCCGGGCAGCCCCACTTTGTAACGCCTGCTGATACACGCGCTCAACCATGGTTTTACCGGCAATATCACAAAGTGGTTTACCCGGTAACCGGCTGCTGGCAAAGCGGGCCGGTATGACGACTAGGAACGCCATTGTTCTACCTCTTCCTGGCTCAGCTCGCGTGCTTCGTCAGCCAGTAACACCGGAATATTGTCCTGCACCGGATACGCCAGCTTGTCAAAGGTACAAATCAGTTGCTGACCAGCCTGATCATACTTCAGCTTACCTTTACACAGTGGACAGGCCAGAATGTCGGTTAATGCGAGTTTAAGTGGCATAACTGCTCCGCAAATTAGTCAAAATAGTATGTATTTTAGTTGTGAGTTGTTGATCAAGCTGGGCATTTACGCCCAGACTAAACCAATCATCGCTGGCAAAAGCGCGACACTTCACGGCATCTTTTTCAGTCATCAAAACAGGCCCGCTGATGTCAGCAAAATCTGCTGCGCTAAATTTGTAATGATCAGCAAAATAATGCCGTTGCTTAACGCTAAAACCGGCTGCAAGTACAGTGCGTTCAAACCGTGCAGGGTTACCAATACCAGCAACCAGATTGACCGCACAGGGTGTAAGTGTGGCATTGCCATTTAGCTGTGTGGCAGCAGACGGCAGCAATGTCATCACGCCATCGGCGCCGGCAAACGGCAAACTGTTTGCGATCACCAGATCAACCTGCGCCAGACGCCAGGCGCCTTCACGTAAGGGGCCGGCTGGCAGTAACTGACCGTTGCCCAAACCGCGGTTACCATCAATCAGTATCATCTCAATATCGCGCGCCAGCGCATAATGCTGCAAGCCGTCATCGCTAACAATAATATTGGCCTGGGTATTGGCCAGCAAATACCTGGCAGCCGCCACCCGATCCGGACACACCACAACCGGGCAACCGCTGCGCTGCGCCAGTAGCAGCGGCTCATCTCCGACCGCGATTGCACAAGCATCAGGCGTTACCAATATTGGTGCTGTTATGTTGGCGCCATAACCCCGGCTGACAATACCGGGCTGCCAGCCATGCTGTTGCAGCAGCTGACACAACAACAGTGTAAAAGGCGTCTTACCGGTACCACCAATGCTGATATTACCCACTACGATCACCGGCACCGGCAGCTTAACCTGCCGTTTTATGCCGGCGCGAAATAACACACGGCGTACCGCTGTTACTGCGCCATACAACCAGGCCAGCGGTAACAACAGCCAGTAGGCTTTATGGCCCTGATACCATAAACGGTCTGTAAAACTCACTGCGTCTCGCCAAATTGCAATTTATACAGTTGTGCATAGGCACCGTTTTGTGCCAACAAGCTGTGGTGATCACCCTGCTCTACTATACGGCCCTGATCCATCACAATGATGCTGTCAGCGTTTTCGATAGTGGATAAGCGGTGTGCAATAACAATACTGGTGCGGCCTTTTAGTAATTCACCCAGGGCAGACTGTATTTTGCGCTCTGACTCGGTATCCAGCGCCGACGTGGCTTCATCTAAAATCAGAATGGGCGCTTCGCGCAGCAAGGCACGGGCTATGGCAATACGCTGACGCTGGCCACCCGACAGGCTGACACCATTTTCGCCAATAACGGTGTTTAGCCCGTCTTTAAGCTGACTGGCAAATTCCAGCACATGGGCTTTTTCGGCCACGGCCAGTAACTGCGCGTCAGACACCGGCACCGTGCAGCCATAAGTGATATTGTTGGCAATGCTGTCGTTAAACAAGGTCACATGCTGTGACACCACGGCCAGCTGCTGCCGCAACGAGGCCAGCGTACAATCGCGGATATTATGTTCATCAATAAAAATATCGCCGCTGGTTAATTCATAAAACCGCGGCAGCAAACTGGAAATAGTGGTTTTGCCGCTGCCGGAGCGCCCGACTAAGGCAATAGTTTTACCTCTGGCCGCCGTAAAACTGATATCAAATAGCACCTGCTTGTCGTGGCCAGGGTAGGTGAAGTTTACCTTTTCAAAGCGAATATCACCGGCAACTTTGTCCAGCGTAACAGTACCGGTATCCTGCTCTACCGGCTGATCTAATACCTCAAATACACTTTTAGCCGCCGACAAACCGCGTTGAAATTCACTGTTTACCGTCGTCAGTTGTTTCAGCGGACGAAGTAGCATCATCATAGAGCCGACAATGGTAGTAAATACACCGGCCGACAGGCTGTCCAGCATCTCCGGGAAACTGGCCATATACACCACAAAGGCCAAAGCGAAAGAGGCAATAATCTGAATAGTTGACACGCTGATAGCCCGGGTAGCCTCCATTTTGACATCCTGGCGCCGCGTTATATTGTTAATTCGGGCAAATCTTTCGCTTTCTATTTTTTGCCCGCCAAATGACAAAATGACTTTGTGGCCGTTGAGCATCTGCTCCGAGCTGGTTGTCACATCACCCATAGCATTTTGAATATTGCGGCTAAGCAGACGAAAACGCTTTGACACCAACCGCACAACAATGGCGATAACCGGCGCTATCAGCAAGAAAATAGCCGACAATTGCCAGCTATGATAAAACATCATTACCACTAACCCGGTAACAAAGGCACCTTCACGCACCATTACCGCCAGCGCTCTGGAGGTGGTTTGCTTAATTTGCTCAGTGTTGTAGGTGACTTTCGATATCAATTCACCGGTCGAATGCTGATCATGATAACTGACCGGTAACTGCATATAGTGGTCAAATAATTGCTGGCGCAGCGTCTGTACCACGTTAGTTCCTACCCAGTTCAGACAATAGCTGGCGATAAAATTACAGCATCCCCGCAATACAAAAATGCCAATGACAAATACCGGTGCATAGCGCAGGTAATCGGTGTTTTTGGCATTGATACCCTCATCAATAAAGCCCGGCAGCTTTGAAATAAAATACACATCAACCAGGGCATAGCCCAACATGCCCAGCGCGGCTACTACAAAGCCCAATCGAAAAGGTTTGACATAGCTGAGCAAACGCCGCGCTATCGCAGGCGAAACAGAAGTTGGCTTTGCCAAAGTAATGTCCTACTAAAAAAGTTTGGCTTATTCTAGCGTGTTGTTAGCAAGGTTTCAGCATTTCCCACCGGCTTTTGCAGCCAAAATGGCAACCGGCCAGCGCGATATGTCTGAAAATCCAGCGCATGGTCAGTTATTTGCAACGTGATAGCGCCACTGTGCGCGGTATTTAGCAAAGGTATACCCATTAGTTGTAAGCGCAACTGCACAGCAACAGAGGGATGTTGATGCCGGTTATACAGACTGGCACTGTTTAACGCCAGCTGCGGTGCCAGTTGGTGCAAAAACACAAAATCGGACGAACTATTGCTGCCATGATGTGCCAGCACTAACACATGCGCAGTTAATTGCGGATATTGCGCCAATAGCTGTTTTTCTACCTGACGGCTGATATCACCGGGCAGCAGAATATTCCAGCCTTCAACCTGCAACAACAGCACACAGGACGCATCATTTTTGCTGCTAAAAGGTCCCGCTGGCTGCAACATTGTCGCCGCAGCGCCAAGATAATTTGCCGGTAAGGCCTGACAGGGTTTTGCCTGCTGAAGATGGCTGATATTGCTGATTAACTGCAGCTGTGGATACTGCGCCTGTAACAGCGGCCAGTCGCCGGTATGGTCGCTATCATCGTGGCTTAAAATCAGATAATCCAGCTGGCGAATGCCGCGCTGACGCAAATAAGGCAGCACCGCTGCGGCGGTAGCACTGTGTTCACCATAACGTGGCCCGGCATCATACAACAGGCCCCGCTCACCTTTTTGTAGCAATACCGACAACCCCTGTCCAACGTCAATCAGATGCAGCTGCCACGACGCCGGTCGCAGCAGCGTCAGTAACAGCGATACCAGTAACATTGCCAGCAGCGGGCCCAGCCAACGCTGGCGACCGAGGAGCCACAATAGCAGCACCAGTAACATCAGCAGAGACAGCAATAGTGGCCAATCCGGTACGGCCAACCAGCTATTAGTCTGCGCACTTACTGATAGCCACCAGTGCAACGGCTGAAATGCCAGATCCGTCAGCCGCCACAAATAGCCTGCGCCGGGCACCCCAAGTAAACTCAACACCAAAGTAGCCAACAGCAGCGGTAACGCCAGCAAACTGGTCCAGGGTACAAAAATCACATTAGATAACAAGGCTAGCGTTGCACTGCCATTAAACATAATGATACCAAGCAGTGTCATCGCCAGCGTCAGCGACAGGTGAAAACGAAGAAATAAACCAAGCCGCTGACGCCAGGTGTGGCTGGGTAACGGATTGCGCCATAACAGCAGAAAAATGACGGCCACTGCCAACACCGATAACCAAAAACTTTTACTCAGCACGTAAAAAGGTTGTACCAGCAGCAACACAGCACACAGCAATAACCAGTAATGGCTGTAACTCAGACGCCGCTTTAGCAGCAAGGTTAACGCCAGTAAAAACAGCGCCAGCACTGCGCGTACAGTCGGAATAGCAAAGCCGGCCAACCAGGCGTAAGCCAGTGCGGCTAAAAAAGCCGCGCCAAACTGCAGCAGTTTACCGCCATTTTGCCAGCCTAATGGCCAGGGTATTGCCCGGAGTAATAATAAGCTCCAGCCAAACACTAAACCAATGTGCAAACCCGAGATTGCCAGCAAATGCGCCAAGCCCGAATCTTGTAAGCCTTGCCATTGCTGCGGGCTAAAACTACGCTCACCAACCGTTAAAGCGCGTAATAGTGACGCAGTCCCGAATGGGGCCAGCTGCTGCTCTAACCGTTGTATGATTAATTGACGCCGGCTCTGATTTACCTGCAACAACAGCGGAGCCGGCTGCATAATCACTGAGCCCTGCGCTATAACACCGTCCAGCAACGCCTGCGCCTCCCGATTAAAAGCACCAGGATTGGCCAGACCGGCTACCGGGCGCAATTGGGCGCTAAGCTGCCAACGCTGGCCGGCCAGGATCAGCGGCCGGTTTTCAACAGAATGAGCCTGCTGTGTTGTGGCTTGGCTGGCGTGGTTTAACCGCAATGCCAACAGATAACCTGACGCTACACCATCATCCAGCCGTAACTGAAATTGGCTATACTCGGCATAATGCTTTGGTGTCCCGCTAACAACACCTGTTAGCAAACTGTTGCTGCTTAATAGTTGCTGCTGAACCGCTGTATAACGCTGATATTGCCAGCTTAAACTGAGTAAATAGGCCAGCATGCCAAGATAAAACCAGCGACCTGATGCCGGTACAACAAAAAACACTAACAGCAGCAGAAAAACTGCGAAAAAAGGTGGCACTATTGGCAAAAATAATGACAATAGGCTGCCAGCGAGCACACCGATACAAAAAGATTTCATGTTTGTTTTTTGTTAGCAGGTTGTAATGCCAAAGAACTTTATTAAGAAATATCTACCATCGCCTGAGAAAATCAAGCAACAAAGGCTATTAAAGTTGTTTGGTAGTCTGTTGCATGATGGCAATTTGTGGCATTTAAACCGCCGTTCAGCTCGCGGTGCCTTTGCGGTTGGGCTGTTTTTTGCCTGGATCCCGATGCCGTTTCAAATGGTAGCATCAGCTGCTGTGGCTATTCCGCTGCGGGTAAATTTACCCTTGTCAGTTGCTTTGGTCTGGATCACCAACCCCCTTACCATGCCGATATTATTTTATATTGCCTATCTGGTAGGATCGGTGGTGCTGCGCACACCGTTAGAGCCTTTTGCCTTTGAAGCCAGCTGGACCTGGATCCAGCACAGTATCAGCAGTATTGGTAAACCCTTTTTAACCGGTTGTTTATTAATGGGTATCAGTTCGGCAATTGCCGGCTACTTTATCATTGACTGGTTATGGCGTTTATCGGTGCGCAAAGCACAGCTTGGCCGTAAACTGCGATTGCGCAAAGACAAACTAAACCACGATTAAATCAGCGCTGGCCCAATACAGCTGCAGGTTGCACCTTGCTGGCACGCCATGCCGGGTACAAGGTAGCAAGCAAGCTCATTAGCAGCGCTACACTAAAGGTTAGCAGCACATCTTGCCATTGCAGCAACGACGGCACATAGTTAATAAAATAGATGCTGGGGTCCAGCAGCGAGTGACCCAGCAACTGCGTTAGCATGGCAAACAACGGTTCGATGTACCAGGCTAGCAGTACACCTGCTACTGCCCCGCCTACAGCACCGACCAGGCCATTTAACCAACCCAGCCACATAAAGGCCAGCACTATAGTGGACGCCGGTGTGCCCATAGTCAGCAAAATAGCTATATCACCTTCTTTTTCCCTGACTGCCATCACCAGGGTGGCAACGATATTAAAACAGGCGACGGCTATGACCAGTGCCAATACCAGATATAAAATGCTGCGTACCATCTGAATATCCTGATACACATGGCCCTGGGTGTGAAACCAATACAACTGATATACGTAATCCTGTGACAATTGCGCCAGAGCGCTGCCTAGCCGCTGTGCCATTTGAGGCGCGGCAAAAATATCATTAATTTTAAAAGCAAAACCCTGTACGGTATCTGGCGGCAGCGCCAGCAATGCCGATAAGGATGACATATCAAGCCAGATCTGACTGTAATCCAACTGACCACCAACAGCGACTATGGCCGAAACGGTCAGGTTGGCCGTGCTGTGGCTGGCCAGGCGGCCATCGTCAGTCATCTTAGGCAGCAATAATTGTAAAGGCTCCCCCACCTTTACCCCCAGCGCATCGGCTACGCCCTGTCCCAATACCACTTCGTTGTCAGCCAGCTGATCTAACCGGCCTGAGACAACATATTGAGCAAAATCACTGATCGTTTGTTCAGCCGGCAACACTATACCACGCACCTGCGCCGCCTTTACCTTGTTGTTAAAGCGCAACATGCCGTTGGTTTTAATATAGGGCGCGCCTGAGTCAACACCGTCAACCGCTGTAAGCTGAGCCAGTTTCGGTTGCCAGTCAGCAATCTGCTGATGTACGGCTTCCAGCTCAACATGCGGTATAACCGCCAGTAACCGCTGCTTTAGTGCCTGTTCAAAACCATTCATCACCGACAGCGCCAAAATTAAAATGGCGACGCCCAGCGCTATACCCCAGGTTGAGCTGGCAGAAATAAAACGGATAAAGCCACTACTGTGGGCAGTGCCACGATAGCGCCGGGCTAACTGCCAGGCCAGATTAGCCATGAGCTTCCTCCAGATGGCCATCACGCATCAGTAAAAACCGGTCCAGCCGGGCGGCCAGTGCCTGATCATGAGTGACCACAATAAAGCTGGTACCAAGCTCCCGGTTTAAACTACGCAGCAATTGGTAAATGGCTTCAGCTGTGTGCTGGTCCAGATTGCCGGTCGGTTCATCTGCCAATACTAATGCCGGCTCACCGACCAGGGCCCTGGCTATGGCAACGCGCTGTCTTTCGCCACCGCTCAGCTCTGCCGGACGGTGCGTTATCCTATGCGCCAGACCAACTTTTTCCAGCATCAGCTGTGCTTTGTTATTAGCTTCAGACGCCGCTACACCGCGAATTAACAACGGCATAGCCACGTTTTCTAACGCGGTAAAATCCATCAGCAAGTGATGAAACTGATAAATAAAGCCCAATTGCTGATTACGTAAGGTCGCCTTTTGTGCGGCCGATAACGCCGCTATGTCCTGCCCTAACAGCTGCATGCTGCCACTGTCAGCGCTATCGAGCGAGCCTAAAATATGCAGTAAAGTGCTTTTACCAGACCCGGAGCTGCCAACAATTGCCAGCATTTCGCCGCGCTGCATGGTTAAATTAACACCATGTAGTACCGCCGTGACATTGTGGCCATCACGATAACTTTTGCAAAGCTGCTGTGCCTGTAACAGGTTATTCATCTCGTAAAATTTCCGCCGGATTAATGCTTACCGCCCGTTTAGCCGGGTACCATACCGCCGCTAAAGTCAGGCCAACAGCACTGAGAAAAATGATGCCAAGCTGGGTTGGCTGAATATCTATCGGTAAAGTGACACCAGGCGCCAGTTGTAAACCGGCAAAATCCAGCAACAGATTAAGCTGTGACGCAACCAGCACGCCGGCTACTACCCCCAGCACAGCACCACTGACGCCATTGCTTAACCCTTGCACTGCAAACACCTGAAATAGCTGCCGATCTGTCATGCCTAAGGTTTTCAGGATGGCAATTTCGGCCTGTTTATCGGTTACCATCATTACCAGCGCCGACACTATGTTAAACGCCGCGACTGCCACAATAAGCAGTAACATCAGCGACATCATGGCTTTTTCCATAGCGACAGCGTCAAACAACTTGCCGTGACTCTGGCGCCAATCCAGCACAGACAAAGGTGTTAAAGCAAACTGCTGTTGCAATTTTGCCGCCAGCTGTGGTGCGGCGAAAGGTTCGGCTAAGGTTAGCCGCCACTGTTCAGTCTCGTTTTGCTGGCTGAGTAAACGCCGTAGATCGTCCAGCGCCGTAACGGCAATTATTTTATCCACATCCGAGCCGCTGTCTAAAATGCCCGCTACCGTAAAAATGCGCTGGCGTGGCACCCAACCCATAGGTGTATAGCTGCCGGCCTGCGGCAACATAAAACGCAGCTTATCACCCAATGACACTTCAAGTTGCTCGGCCAGTGCACGGCCCAGTACGACGGAATAGCGGCTGCGGCTAATATCTTGCCAGTCGCCTATAATTAGCGACTGGCGCATAAAATCAGGTAGCGCCTCTGTCGTGACGCCTTGCAGTAATACTCCGGTCAGTTGCCTGGGGGCCTGCACCAGAGCTTCGGCCTGCAAAAACGGGGTAATTTGGCGTACCTGATGCTGTTGCAATAGCGTTTGTTGCCAATCAGTTGGATACTGACGGTCGCTGCTGACAATAATATGCGGGATCACGCCTAAAATACGTTTTTTCAACTCACCTTCAAAGCCATTCATCACCGAGCTGACCACCGTTAACGCCAGCACACCGAGAAAAATCCCGGCCACCGAAAACAGCGTAATAAATGAGATAAAGGCGTTACCTTTACGGCTCTGGCTATAACGCAAGCCAATAAATAAACTGATTGGTAACTGCATCCTAATATTCAGGACAAGGCCCACTTGAGATGGTAAAGTGGCGTCGATCATAGAGATTATTGTCAGTGGTGACAAGCAGCTTGCGAAGGTGACGCCATGAGTGACTTAACAATACAGCAACTCGCTGAGGCCTATCAGGATTATTTCAGTGTTGGACACAGTATCAGCATCAATGTGCAGCCGGTAGACGGTCCCCTGCCTGATCAGCAAGCTTTGCTGTCCGCCATCCCTGCTCCCTTTATGCTGGCCACTGACGTTAACAGCCTGAACAGTTCAGCCCTGCGCTCGTTAAACCGTTTGGGAGAGCTGGCCGACGAATTGGCGAATTATCTGCAGCAGCAAGCCAGAAAGATCGATTTGTTGCTGCATTACGTATTGCGCCAGCAAGATGACGCCAGCAGCCGCTTTAGCACACTGAGTTTTGGTGGCAGTGGCTGCAGTTACATCGCCAGTGCGCCGTTACAACCTTTGCAGGTTGTTGAAGTAAAACTCTTTCTTGATAATAACGAAGGCGCGGTGTTTTGCTATGGCCAGGTATTAAGTTGCCAACCCCATGCTGGCGGCTACTTAGTGCAGCTGGTGTTTAGTCGTATTCGCGAAGAAGATCGCGAGCTGTTGGTGCGCGCCAGTCTGCACCAGCAATCCAGACTATTAAAACAAAAAGCCGAACAGCGACAACAGGCATCGGCAGATAATCAGCATTAATTTAAAGGTTTGTCGTTTTACATGGATTTGATCTCCGCTTTACCACAATTAAAACACGCTACTGACCAACTGCAGTGGGGTAACCTCAAAGGGGCGGCCTTGCCGCTGAGTATCGCCAACCTGGTCACACAGCACAGTGGTTTTTATTTACTGCTGGTTGCCGATACGCCTACCGCACTGCGCCTGGAGCAGGAGCTGGCGGTATTTCTAACCGACGACAGCTGCCCGCTGTTAACCTTACCTGACTGGGAGACGCTGCCCTATGATGTGTTTTCACCGCATCAGGATATTATTTCCCAGCGCTTAAAAACCCTGTATCAGCTGCCACGCTTAAGCCGGGCCTTAGTGATAGTACCGGTAAGTACCGCTTTACTGCGCATTTGCAACCGTGACCATCTGGAGCAAAACAGCTTTATTATCAAAAAAGGCCAGCAGGTTGATTTAGCCGCGCTGAAGCGTCAGTTGGCCGCGGTGGGCTATCGCAGTGTCGAGCAGGTAATGGAGCATGGTGAGTTTTCGGCCCGCGGCTCTATTCTAGATTTATACCCGATGGGCGCCACATCACCGTACCGGATAGACTTTTTTGACAATGATGTTGACGGTATTCGTACCTTCGACCCGGATAATCAACGCAGCCTGGCGCAGGTTGATGCTATTGAATTGCTGCCGGCACATGAATTTCCTACCGATCAGGCGGCGATAGAACGTTTTCGTCTGGCTTATCGGGAACGCTTTGCTGCCCGCAATGAAAAAGAGTCTCTTTATCAGCAGGTTAGCCAAGGCATGCTGCCGGCCGGCATTGAATATTATTTACCGCTGTTTGCTCAAAGCACCGCCAGTTTATTCGATTATCTGCCACCACACAGCCGCTGTTTGTTACTGGGTGATACTGAACACAATGCGGAAAAATTCTGGCATGAGTTACGCCGGCGTTATGATGACAGAGCAATAGATTTACTGCGGCCAATACTGCCCCCTGCCGAGTTATATCTCAGTATTGACCAGCTGTTTGCCGCAATAAAATCACACGGCCGTATTCGTTTAAGCCAGGCCGAGCTGCCGCCGCGCGCCGGCAGTGGTAATCTGGCCGCCAGCCAGCTACCGGATCTGAGCGTCAACCATCAGTTAAAAAACCCGCTGCAGGCGCTGCAACAGTTTATTTTAACCCTGAAACAACAACGCGGCCGGGCGGCATTTTTTGTTGAAAGTGAAGGCCGCCGTGAAAGCCTGCTGCAATTACTGCACAAAGCCAGCGTGCATATTTCTCAGTTTGCCGATCTGCGTGCCTTTGTACAAAGCCGGGATGACCTGGGCATTATTGTCGGTGCGCTGGAGCAAGGCGCCTTGCTGCAACAGCCAGAACTGCTGGCACTTATCAGCGAAAACGAATTATTTGGCCAGAAAATAAGCCAGCGCCGGCGGCGTAAACGTAGCCAGCAAATCTCTAACGACACCGTGATCCGCAATCTGGCTGAGCTAAATACCGGCCAGCCGATAGTGCATTTGCAACATGGTATTGGCCGTTACCAGGGTCTGCAATTGCTTGATGCCGGCGGTATCAGTGCCGAATTTGTTACGATTGAATACGCAGGCGGCAGCAAACTGTATGTTCCGGTAACCTCGTTACATCTGCTTAGCCGCTACAGCGGCAACGATGCCGAACATGCGCCGCTGCATAAACTTGGCAACGACAGCTGGGAGAAATCACGGCGCAAAGCCGCCGAAAAAGTACGTGATGTCGCCGCCGAGTTACTGGATGTGTACGCCCAGCGCGCTGCGCATCAGGGCTATGCATTTAAACAGGACCAACAGGCTTACCTGGCCTTTGCCGACAGCTTCCCGTTTGAAGAAACCGCAGATCAGCAAGACGCCATTGACGCCGTATTGCGCGATATGCAAACGCCACAGCCGATGGACCGTTTAGTCTGCGGTGATGTCGGTTTTGGTAAAACTGAAGTGGCGATGCGCGCTGCCTTTGTTGCTGTTAACGATGGCAAGCAAGTGGCGATACTGGTGCCCACCACCCTGTTGGCACAACAACATTTTGACAATTTTAAAGACCGTTTTGCTAACTGGCCGGTGCGGGTAGAAGTGCTATCGCGCTTTGTCAGTGCCAAACAGCAAAAAGCCATTCTGACCGATGTCGAAAACGGCAAAGTGGATATTTTAATTGGTACCCACAAGCTACTGCAGGACGATATCAAATTACATGATCTTGGCCTGCTGATAGTCGATGAAGAACACCGCTTTGGTGTCCGGCAAAAAGAAAAGATCAAAGCGCTGCGTGCCAACATCGATATTTTAACCCTCACCGCCACACCTATTCCGCGTACGTTAAATATGTCGATGTCCGGTATGCGTGACTTGTCTATTATTGCCACGCCACCGGCGCGGCGGCTAGCGGTAAAAACCTTTGTGCGCCAGCATGAAAACGGCCTGATCCGCGAAGCGGTAATGCGGGAAATACTGCGCGGTGGCCAGGTGTATTTTCTGCACAATGATGTTGCCAGCATTGAAAAAACCGCCACAGAACTGGCGGAATTACTGCCCGAAGCCATTATTGCCATTGCCCACGGCCAGATGCGCGAGCGTGAGCTGGAGCAGGTCATGTCCGACTTTTACCATCAGCGCTTTAACCTGCTGTTATGCTCTACCATTATTGAAACCGGTATCGATGTACCAACGGCCAACACCATTATTATCAACCGCGCCGACAACTTTGGTCTGGCACAATTGCACCAGTTGCGCGGCCGGGTTGGCCGTTCGCACCATCAGGCATACGCCTATCTACTCACACCGCCGCCAAAACGGCTTAGCAAAGACGCAGAGAAACGGCTGGAAGCCATTGCCAGCCTGGAAGATTTAGGTGCAGGCTTTGCCCTGGCAACCCATGATCTGGAAATTCGCGGCGCCGGCGAGCTGCTCGGCGATGAACAAAGCGGCCAGATTGAGTCGGTCGGTTTCAGCCTGTATATGGATATGCTGGAACAAGCGGTACAGGCGCTGAAGAACGGCCGTGAACCCAGCCTGGATGCAATGCTAAACCAACAGACAGAAATAGAATTACGCATTCCGGCCCTGTTACCTGATAGCTACATTCCGGATGTAAACTTGCGCCTGTCCTGCTATAAAAAGCTGGCTTCTGCCCGCAGCACTGAAGAGCTGGACGAAGTACAGGTAGAACTGATCGACCGTTTTGGCCTGTTACCCGATGCAGCAAAAAACCTGGTTGCTATCAGTGAGTTTAAGCTGCAGGCCGCCGAGCTGGGTATCCGCCGTATTGAGGCCAGCGCCAAAGGCGGTGTAGTAGAATTTGCCGATAAAACCTCGGTTTCGCCGGGCTATATTATTGAACTGATTCAAAAACAGTCTCGCATTTTTAAACTGGAAGGCGGACAAAAACTGCGATTTACGATAGCATCTGACGACTACGCAGCGCGTTTAGCCCTGATAGCTAATATGCTGTCAGACTTTGCCAGACATAAGGTAACAGCATGAGTAAAACCCAACTATGGTGCCTGGTTGCAGGTGCAGTATTTAGCCAGGCGCTGTTCGCCCAGCAAGCTGCCACGCCAGAGCAGCGCTGGTTTGAAGTCGAAATTATCGTCTTTAGCCAGCAGCCTGCTGCCAACCTGCAAGAACGTTTTGCCGACAGCACCACGCCAATTAAACCCGGCCGCGCCATAGATTTACTTACACCACACTATCAGAGAGATATCAGCAAGCTATTGGCCACCTTAGCGCCGTGTCAGCTGCCAAGCCCGCCCCAGCTAACTGAAGGTTTGACAGAAGGTTTTACGCCGGCCTTTGTTAATGAATTATGTATTATCGAACCACAACCACCGGTGTGGGCACATAGCAACCTGTTTGAAGCACCGCAACTCAATAGCACTGTGCCTTTTCCGGCGCAATTGTCGCCTTTGGTGGTCGGTAGCGGTGTGCATCAGGACAACCCCTATTTAACCGATGCCAGCGCTTTACAGCTGGACAAAATTGCCGCCAGAATAGCGCGGCAAAGCGACAAACAACTGCTGTTGCATACCGCCTGGCGGCAAGCACCGGTTACGGAACGGCTGGCGGTGGCAAGCCGCTGGTATAGCGGTAACAATTACTCGACAGAGTTCGATTATTGGGGCCAGCCACTGGTTAAGGCTGAACCTGCACCAGAGCAAGCCAGCAGCATTGACATTGAGCTTACTGAGCCAGACTCAGACACACAGCAGCCAGCAGGCAATAACGATATGCTGCAGCACATTGAGCAATTACTGCAGTTGCTGACAGCAGAGCAGGCACTGCCCGAGCGGGCCAGTACTGATACCGCTGAACATAGCGCAACAGATGACTCTGCTATTACCATTAATACGCTGCCACAACAGGTTTGGCAGTTAGATGGCTTGTTTAAACTGCATCTGGATCATTATTTATTTGTTAATACTGAATTCAATTTACGTCTGCCACAGGCCGACAAATTGCAAAGCATCTATGTTAAACAAAGCCGGCGGGTAATCAGTGGTGAAGTACATTATCTCGACCACCCCTATCTTGGGATAGTGCTGCAAATCCGCCGTTTTGAGCCTGCTCTGCCGCCGCCGGACGAAGAAAATGTTACAGAGGATTTACCAGAGCAGCCGTAATTTTTACCCATTTTACTTGCAAAATTACCAATAACTGCATAAGCTTGCGGCGTTTTTACACTTTAATACAAAACAAAACGGGTAAACCGGCTGTTACTTTTTTAGAATTACTGCATTACATCAATTAATTACTGAGAACTATGGACGATCTGACACCACTACCGGAACTCAGCCCTGCACAATATGTGCTGTTGCTTGTTCTGCTGGTACTGGCCAGCAGTTGTAATCCGTTGTTAAGCTGGTTATTTCCGGCATTGTCGGGCACCTTGTGGCTTAACCTGCTGCCGCCACTGCTGGGCATGTACTTTCTGCTGCTGTTATTTCGCAACCTCGGTATTATCCGGTTACCCAGTGCCGCCTGTTATTCAGCCATATTGGCCCCTCTTTCTGCATTAAGCATTTACCAGTTTGTATTGCACTGACACACCTGCGGCCTGTTTTGCGCTATTATAGCGGCCAATTAGCAATGGCTTGGCTGTAGCACTTAGCCAACACAGGTAACATTAAGGTCGTACGGATGTCTATTAACTGGTTCCCGGGTCACATGCACAAGGCCCGCAAAGAAATTGCCGAAGTCATGCCGCAGGTCGATATTATTATCGAAATGCTTGATGCCCGTATTCCTTTTTCCAGTGAAAACCCACTGGTGCCGCAACTGCGTGGTAATACCCCTTGCATTAAGGTGTTAAACAAAGCCGACTTAGCCGACCCGCTGCTTACCGCACGCTGGGTAGAACACTTTGAGCAGCAAGCCGGCGTCAAAGCCATCCCAATAAGCCAGCAAAATCCGGAGCAAATCCGCGCTTTGCTGCAACTGTGTAATACTATGCTGCCAGAGCGTAATCTGGATATCCGTGCCGCACGCGCCATGATTATGGGCATTCCCAACGTCGGCAAATCAACACTCATTAATACGCTGGCGGGGCGCACCATCGCCAAAACCGGCAACGAAGCCGGTGTCACTAAAATGCAGCAGCGTATAAAGCTGGATAACAATGTTATTTTGACCGATACCCCGGGCTTTTTGTGGCCAAAGTTAAATCCGCCAACCTGCGGTTACCGGCTGGCGGTTACCGGCGCCATTAAAGATACCGTGTTTGATTATGCCGACATTGCTATGTTTGCCGCAGATTACCTGTTACAGGCCTATCCCGGCGCAGTAATGCAACGTTTTGGCTTAACCGAGCAGCCGGAAAACGATCTGGCATTGATGGATGCTATCGGGGTAAAACGCGGCGCTATGCGCAAAGGTGGCGTGGTTGACCTGGAAAAAGCCGGCAGCATTTTAATTACCGAATTACGCGCCGGCAATCTTGGCCCGGTAACATTAGAAACCCCGGAGATGGTTAGCGCAGAATTAACTGCCGCCAAAGCCGAAGAAGCCGCCAAAGCCAAAGAAAAGGCCGAGCGTGAAGCAGAGCGCAAACGCAAAGCACAACGAAAGTACCGCTAGTTCAGCGCCGGCCAAGGTGTTTACTGGGAAAAATGCTGCTGAAATCCGACACATTTTTCCTGTTGTTCCTCATCGAGTTTGGCGTGCTGCAACTGCTGCAATAAATTATTGGCCAGGGCAAGATGGCCGGCATCCAGCGTCTCTTGCTGCTGCAACGCAACCAGCACCTTTAGAATATTCAGCGCGACACTCATATTATTTGGCGTCAGCGAAAAAGCCTGCTCCAGCGAATTCAGTGCGGCATGAAACTTGTTGCGTTTAAAAAATTCAACCGCCATGCGGTTTAATTGCTGCGGCGTAAAGTGCACAGCAGAGCGTTCAGCGGCTTCCTGTTCAATATACTTACTTACCACCTGGCTGGTCAGGTTAGTGCCGCTAATTTGCCGTTTAATCGCATCAAGTAATGACACCGCATCTTCGCGCCGGCCCAGCTCATGTAAGGCTTTTACTTTATCCAGATTATCTTCAACTGAAGTACCTGGCCGCAAACTGATATGGTTATCTACTATGCCTTCGGCTTTGTCCCGCTCTTCTCTTGCCGTGTGTAATCTGGCCCGGATCACCAGTAGTTGATCTTTCAGTTGCGACGCCATCGCCGGCTGCTTTTCAAGCTCTGTTAACAGGATCTCAGACTGGTTTAGTACCCGCACCGCATCGGTTTTATCGATAGTGGTTGCGTAATCGATACCGGCACGCACTACATTTAAGCGCAGTAATGGCGAATCATGAATCGAATTTTTGGCATATTTTGCCATGGCGATTGTGGCCTGATACTGGCCGACGTGATCATGATTTAACCTGGCCAAATCCAGCAGCCGTTTATTGCGTTCAATATTACGCGGCGCTAACCGGGTGGCCTTTTTTATTTCTTCATAGGCCTTACCATACTGCTGCTTACCTATGTAATAGTGCGCCAGCATATCGTAGGTGGCAAAACGGGTGTCGGTTTTATCGGTTAGCTGCTGCAACAACAGCTGGATCTCCGCCAACCGGTCTTGCTCTAACAAGGCTTTGATATAGCCCAGATGCGCCCAGGATGTCTTATGGCTTTGCAGCAAATTTTCATAATAAAGCGCCGCATCGGCAAACTCACGCAGTTGCAGCAGGCATTCACCTTTTAACCGTTTCATTTGCAGATGGTATTTACTCAGCGCCGGGTTAAGCATGTAGCGCTCGGCATAGTATATCGCTTTGCTGTAATCCTGCCGATCCAATGCCTGATAGACATTAAACAGCGTACGTTTTACTTCCAGTGTTAACGGTAATCTGGCTTGTACTTGCTTATTGTTTAACGGCTTAACCCAAAAGTCGTCAGGTTGCAGCTCGACAATGCTGTTTACTAAGTCTTCACTGGTTTCAGCACTGAGAAAAATCAATACGGTGCATTTTGTCACATAGCGTTTGAACTTAAGTTCTTCCAGCAAATGAAAACCGTCTTTGTCACTTTTTACGTTAAAAGCACAAATCACCACATGAAACTGGGTTTGTTCGCACAAGCGCAGCGCATAGTAAGAGTTTTCGGCACATTTAACATTGACGATACCCAGCTCAAATAACGCTGATTTAATAACGTTTTGTACCAGGATCTGATCATCGATGATCAGCACATTGAGTTTATCTAACGCGGTAAGTTCTTCTTGTTCCATTGGTATACTTCACATCCCTGCGATCACAGCTACAACGCACTACCTTTTATATCAGTTATATTAGCAAGCCACGATAAAAGCAATAGTGCAAAAATATAATCTGCTACGGCCATTGTGCACAGGCTGCAGCACCCCAACCTCAGCTACAACACACTTTATCAACAGAGCCAGAGGGCCACACCATGTTTTATCAACTCAGCATTATACAAATGCAAAAAATGCTTCAAAACCTGCAACTTATACTGGATAAAGGCGCAGCCTTTGCCGACAGTAAAAAAGTCGATATGGCGGTGTTGTTAAACGCCAGGCTGGCACCAGATCAGTTTAACCTGATCCGTCAGGTACAAATTGCCTGCGATACCGCCAAACTCGGCGCGGCGCGGTTAAGTAATAAGGTTGATAGCGCGCCCAAAAATGCCGATGATGAAACCACGCTGGAGCAGTTAAAACAGCGTATTAGTGACACGCAAGCTTATCTGGCGACATTTAGCGCAGCCGATTTTGCCAGCGCCGCTACGCAAAAAATCAGTCAACCACGTTGGGAAGGCAAATATTTAACCGGTGAAGAGTTTTTAATGCAGCATGTACTGCCGAATATCTATTTTCATATTACTACCGCCTATGCCATTTTGCGCCATAACGGTGTCGATGTTGGCAAAAAAGACTACCTAGGCGCTATGCCATACAAATCTTAAAACACAGGCTAAAACGCCGGGTTATTGCCCGGCGCTTTTTTACCGCTTTAGCGCTCCAGCACTATACGATAACGTGCCTTGCCCTGCTTTAAATGAGCAATAGCTTCATTTACCTGGCTAAATTTAAATGTCTCTACCACAGGTTTAATATTGTGCTGCACAGCAAACTGCAACATCTTGGCTATCGTCGCCGGGCTACCTACAGGTGAGCCAGACACCGAGCGCTGGGCCATAATCAAACCAAAAACGCCGATATTTAATGGCTCCAGCGTGGCGCCAACAAAGTGCAACCGGCCTTTGGGCTTTAACGTCGATAAATATAAATTCCAATCCAGCGCAACATTAACAGTAGAGATAATGAAATCAAAGCGCCCAGCCGCTTGTTCTATGTCATTACTATTGCGTGAATTTATGCAGTGATAAGCACCAAGCTGTTTTGCTTCCTCACTTTTACTGTCGCTGGAGGTAAAGGCTGTTACCTCGCAGCCCCAGGCACGTAAAAACTGCAGCGCTATGTGCCCCAAACCACCAATGCCAATTACCGCAACTTTGTCGGTCGGTTTAACGTCAAACTGCACCAACGGGTTAAATACCGTAATACCGCCGCAAAACAGCGGGCCGGCCGTTTTAACATCCATACCGTCAGGTAGCGCTACGACACTGGCAGCATTAGCACGGACTTTATCGGCAAAACCACCATGGCGTCCGACTATAGTGCCGACAGCTTTACTGCACAAATTATGATCGCCGCTACCACAGCTGCTACAGACCTGACAATAATCGGCATGCCAGCCCAAGCCAACCACTTGTCCAACACGCAGATGGCTGACGTCGGCGCCGACAGCATTGATCCGGCCCACCACTTCGTGTCCGGCAACCAGCGGATAGGCCGACATGCCCCATTCGTTGTCAATCATAGACAGATCAGAATGGCAGATACCGCAGTAATCAACGGTGATCTCTACATCATTACGGCCAAGCGCGCCGGCGTCATATTGCCAGGGTACCAGCTTGCCGCCGGCTTCCAGTGCAGCGTAAGTGTTTATCATATAATCTCCTGCCGGTTACGTTTGTTGTCTTTACTAAGCTATACAGCTAACAGTATTAACCAGATCTGCAACTATGCTGAGAAATAAGCATCTCTGCTTAATTTTTATACAGCAACACCTGTTTCTTAATCGGCTTTCAGGTATAATCCGCCGACTTTTTTCAGGCTAAGCCGACTTTAAGAGACACTATGACAGTACAGACCTTTGATCCGACACAAACCACCACTCTGGATACCGCCGCTAAAAGCCTGACGGAACAGGTAAAAGCCGGTAGCGGTAAAGGCAACACCATTGGTTTTGTTAGCCTGGGCTGTCCAAAAAATCTGGTCGATTCTGAGCGTATCCTTACCCAACTGAAAGCCGAAGGATACAACATAGTGCCCAGCTACGACGATGCCGAGCTGGTTATTGTTAACACCTGTGGCTTTATCGACAGTGCCGTACAGGAATCACTGGAAACCATAGGTGAAGCCTTAGCCGAAAATGGCAAAGTAATCGTCACCGGTTGTCTGGGCGCACGTGAAGACGAAATTCGCCAGGTACACCCCAATGTATTGGGCATTACCGGCCCGCACAGTTACGAAAACGTATTAAAGCAGGTGCATGAGTTTGTGCCTAAGCCAAAGTACGACCCTTTTACCATGCTGGTGCCGGACCATGGCGTCAAATTAACACCTAAGCACTATGCCTATTTAAAGATTTCTGAAGGTTGTAATCACCGTTGTACCTTCTGCATTATTCCGTCAATGCGTGGCGACTTAGTTAGCCGCCCGGTCGGCGAAGTGTTAGACGAAGCGCAGCGGTTAAAAAATGCCGGCGTCAAAGAGCTGCTTATCATCTCGCAAGACACCAGCGCCTATGGCGTAGATGTAAAACACCGCACCGGTTTCTGGAACGGCGCGCCGGTAAAAACCTCTATGCAGTCACTGTGTGAGGCCTTAGGCGAAATGGGCATTTGGGTGCGGCTGCACTACGTTTACCCTTATCCGCACGTTGACGACATTATTCCGCTGATGGCACAGGGCAAAGTACTGCCTTACTTAGATATTCCGTTTCAACATGCCAGCCCGCGCATTTTAAAGCTGATGAAACGGCCTGGCCAGGCAGATCGCGTACTCGAGCGGATTAAAAAATGGCGTGAAATTTGTCCGGAACTGACCATCCGCTCCACCTTTATTGTTGGTTTCCCGGGTGAAACTGAAGAAGATTTCCAGATGTTGCTCGACTGGGTACAAGAAGCCCAGCTGGATCGTGTTGGCTGTTTTAAATACAGCCCGGTAGAAGGTGCTAAGGCTAATGACTTACCCGATCCGGTACCGGAAGAGGTAATGGAACAACGTTACCATCGCTTTATGCAAACCCAGCAAGCCATCAGCACAGCCCGCCTGCAAGCCAAAATTGGCCGTAGCATAAAAGTGCTGATTGACGAAGTAGACGAAGAAGGCGCTATTGGCCGCAGCTTCGCCGACGCGCCGGAGATTGACGGTGCCGTGTACTTAAACGGCTTAACCACGGTTAAACCGGGCGATATTATCGATGCGGTTATCGACGAAGCCGACGAATATGATTTATGGGCATCCATCGCTGAATAATAATTAACCGTTAAAAAGGCAGCAACTGCTGCCTTTTGTCACTTTCAGGCTTGGCTCACAACACCTGGGCCAGGCGCTGTTGTACTTCGGCAAGTTCGATATTGTATAAGCTGATGTAAGGCAGCTCAGCGTTGTCTGCTGCTAATTTCAATGCACTACCACGTTCTATTTTAAGCAATAAAGCCAAAGCTTCTGCCATAGGGCCGCCATTATGGCTTAGTGCGTCGGCAATCTGCTTAGGTACATTCAGGTAAGCTAAAAATTCCTGCGGTGAGACACCAAACAGCATATCGGCACCGGATATCAGCGCGGCTAAAAAGTACTGCTGGCTGTGCGCGGCGTCAAACTGCCATTGCCGGGCAATGCTCTGAGCCGAATAAGCACGGGTTAAAACCGTCACTGCCGCCGGTGTATTGTGGCTATTTAGCACAGCATAAGTTAACACCAGCTTGCGGCTTAATTCTAACCCCAGCCGGGTTACCACTTCTTTAATTGAGCTGACTTCACGGGTTTTGCGGTACAGCGGGCTATTAGCAACTTTTAGCATGCCCATCACTATACTGGGTTCGTCCTGTAGTACCGCCGCCAGTTTGTTTAAATCGGGCTCGGGGTCAAACAGGCAACTGATAATATCCGCTAATTTAACAGCACTGGGTTCAATTTTCTTACCGGCAATTTCCAGCTTATCCGGGAAAAAATAGCCCTGAAACAGCTCACAGCCCAGGCTTTTATAGATTTGAAACTGGGCTTCGGTCTCTACCCGATCTGCCAGCCATTGCAGCCCTGGCCGGCCGTATAAGGCATTAAGCCGCTCGGCATCTGCCAGACTGGTGTCTTTCATATCTATCCGGACAATGTCTGCCAGGGCAATGACCGCTGCACTATGTGCGCTAACACTGCTATCGTCCAATAAAAAACGAAAGCCCTGGTTTTTATACCAACCTATAGCAGCCAACAGCGTCTTGCTATATTTGACGGGCGCAGCCAGCGCGATAATAACCCGGGATGGGTCCAGCGCTAACGTCACTTTTGCTTCGAGCAATTGCGCACTTAACCGGATAAATAAATCGCTATGATAAAGGCTAAGATAATCGCTAAGCTGTTGACATACCGGCAGTAAAATAGATGGCGATGCATCATTAAGGCAAAAGACTTTAGTACCGGTTTTACTGCGTTGCAACAGTTCTATTGCAAAACGTTTTTTATCGGCATCAAACACCGGCTGGGCAGCACAACTGCGCTGAAGTGCCAAACCGGTATCTGAATCCGCATTTATACTACTCATGTTAACCTTTACTCCGATAACAAACGGCCAACACTATACAAACAGCAGTGCTGGCATTACAAGTCTGAATACCTTTACAGAGTAATTTTGACAGTTAAACCGCGACAAAAAAAATAGTGTCGAATCAATATTCTGGGCTATTGTTATCTTATTCAGCTTTGGAAGCTGATGGACAACAGTGACGTAGGCGTAACTATGAAAAAAATGATCGACAATGCGACAAATTTACCGAGCATACCAAAAGTTATGCAAGAGCTCATAGCCACCTTAAATGATCCCAATCTTAGTAGTAATAAAATCAGCCAGATAATAGCCAATGACCAGGCCATAACAGCTAAAGTATTGCGTATAGCTAACTCTGTACGTTATGGCGGCCACCGCAAAGTGGGCTCTGTAAAAGATGCTGTGGTAGTAATGGGCATCGACGCGTTAAAAACGCTGATATTTGCTATAGGTTTAACCAGTGCGATTAAAGCGCCGGAGGGCTTTAATTTAAATGCGTTCTGGCTCAGGTCATTTAAAATGGCAAACCGCAGCAAATGGTTGGCAGGTTTTATCAAGGCAGATGCTGAACTTTCCTATACCTGTGGTTTATTGCATGCAATTGGTGAATATCTAATCCATGTAGTAAAACCGGAACAAGCCATAGTAATAGATAAACGGGTAAATACCGGTGAGTCCAGATCAAGATTAGAGCGAGACCTGCTTGGCTTTGACTATACCCAGGCCGGTAGCGAATTGGCAGAACATTGGCACTTTCCCAGCGAAATTGTGCGGGCAATACGTTGGCAGGAAGAACCACTGGCAGCAGCTGAATTATCACCTTATGCCGCTTGTGTGCATCTGGCCCACTATATGACAGATCACCAGCAGCACATCCAAAACGACAACTTCGACGATTTTCCGGTCAAACTAGCCCATGCACTGCATTTGAAGTTGTCAGATATGTTCAGCGCACTAAAAAATGCGCCAGATATGGATGAAGGCATAGAAGAGTTTCTGAGCTAACCTGTGCTGAGCTGGCAAAGCCAGCTCAGCACTATTTTGCTAGAGCAGTGTTTTAATGGCTAAATTGAGACCGTCCAGCGTTAACGGCTGCATTCGGTTTTGCATTATTTGCCCTATCAAGCCAATAGAGTAATAGTGCTGCCACCACTGCTGTGGCTGCGGATTTAGCCAAACTGCTTTGGGATACTGCGCTAATAATCTCTGCAACCAGACTTTACCGGGTAGCTCGTTAAAATGCTCTACACTGCCGCCCGGGTAGTCAATCTCGTACGGGCCCATAGTAGCATCACCAACAAATATCAGCTTATAGTCGCTGGCATAGGTGTGAATTATATCCTCGGTTTTAATCTGTTCGGTATAACGGCGTTTGTTGTCTCGCCACACCCCCTCATAAACACAGTTGTGAAAATAAAAAAACTCCAGGTGTTTAAATTCGCTTTTAACCGCCGCAAACAGTTTTTGGCAGTGCTCAATATGGTCGTCCATTGAGCCGCCGACATCAAAAAATACCAGCAGCTTAATGGCGTTATGCCGCTCGCGCACAAAGCGTAAATCCAGCCAGCCGGCCTGCTCGGACGTCGCCTGTATAGTGCCGTGTAAATCCAGTTCAGTTTCAGCACCGCTACGGGCGAATTTACGCAGTTGCTTCAATGCCAGTTTAATACTGCGGTTATTTAGCTCGCTGTCGGTATCCAGATCTTTAAACTCGCGCTTATCCCACACCTTTACTGCCCGACGGGCACCACTGCCCTGCTGGCCAATACGCACACCTTCCGGGTTATAACCATAAGCACCAAAAGCTGAAGTACCGCCGGTGCCAATCCATTTATTGCCGCCACTGTGTTTTTTTTGCTGCTCTGCCAAGCGTTCGCGCAAGGTTTGCAACAGTTTATCCAGGCCACCTAAAGCCTGCAGCTTAGCTTTATCTTCAGCAGAAAGTTTACGCAGCACGTCCGGCACCAGCCAGTCCGGCGGTATGCTGGCGGCGATATCAACCTCGGCGACGCCTTCAAAGTACTCAGCAAAGGCGCGGTCGAATTTGTCGTATTGGGTTTCATCTTTTACCAGGCACAGCCTGGACAGCTGATAAAAGGCTTCAGTATCAGCGAAGATCACCTGCTGTTTCAGCGCATTAAGTAAATCCAGCAGTTCAGTAATACTGGTTTTTAAGCCGTATTTGCGCAGCGTAAAAAAGAATTCAATTAGCATGGTAGTTTCCGAAGTCTGGCTTGCTCGTGTATCAGGGTGAGACTGGAAACTCGTTTTGGGCGGCGCAGAGTGTCTGAGCGCAGGCGCCAGCCGTAACGACAAATTCGTCTGGAACGAATTTGAACAGCTCTCGCTGGCCGCAGGTACAGGGCAGGATTGCCCTGTATAGTTGCTGCGACGAGCCAAAAGGAGTATTGCAGTCGAGCCAGGAGCCTGCGCACAAGCCGCCCTATCAATTCAGCGTGTGCCACTCTTATCTGCCTTGCCTTTTCGCCAAAAACGCCAGTTTTTCTACCAAAGCGACATCCTGCTCGTTTTTAAGCAGCGCACCAAACATCGGCATTAAGCCGCCTTTTTGCTGCTTGTCGGTTAATACTTCGGCCGATATATCCTCTGCCAATAACAACTTTAACCAGTCGAGCAACTCTGACGTGGACGGCTTTTTCTTTAACCCCGGCAGCTCGCGCAGCTCAAAAAACACCTCAAGCGCCGTACTAAGTAACTGCTGTTGGATGCCATGGTAATGCACAGCAACAATGGCGCGCAGCGTATCGGCATCCGGAAAGCGGATATAGTGAAAAAAGCAGCGGCGCAAAAACGCATCCGGCAGCTCTTTTTCATTATTTGAGGTAATAATCACTATTGGCCGCTCAACCGCGCTAATTTGCTCGCCGGTCTCGTGCACATAAAACGCCATCCTGTCCAGCTCGTGCAGTAAATCGTTGGGAAACTCGATATCGGCTTTATCTATTTCATCAATCAGCAGTACCGGGCGCTTAGCAGCGGTAAAGGCCTGCCACAGTTTACCCGGGCGGATATAGTTATTAATATCATGCACCTTGTCGCTGCCCAGTTGGCTGTCGCGCAGGCGGGATACCGCATCGTACTCGTACAGGCCATGCTGCGCCTTAGTGGTCGATTTTATATGCCACTGAATAAGCTCGGTGCCGAGGCTTGCCGCCAACTCTTCGGCCAGCCGGGTTTTACCCGTGCCCGGCTCGCCTTTTATCAACAGCGGTTTTTCCAACGTCACCGCGGCATTTACTGCCAGCGCCAGTTCGTCAGACACGATATAGTTGTCGGTGCTTACAAAGGCCATCTCTACCCTCTATGCTTAGTATTCAAACCCAAGGTTGTTGTGGTGAAACGTAATATCTTATAGCCAAAAGCTACTGTAATTTTTGCCACGCTGGCGTATTCTTATAACCAATTTATCGTAAACGGAGTTTTTTTATGGCAAACGTCTATGCAGACAACTCATTGTCTATCGGCCGCACCCCGCTGGTCAAATTAAACCGGACCATTGACGGCGGAGCCAATGTCTACGCCAAGATTGAAGCTCGTAACCCCAGCTTCAGCGTAAAATGCCGCCTGGGTGCTGCATTGATTTGGGATGCTGAGAAAAAAGGCCTGTTAACCAAAGATACTCAATTGGTTGAGCCGACCTCGGGTAACACCGGCATAGCTCTGGCCTTTGTGGCTGCCAGCCGGGGTTATAAGCTGACACTGACCATGCCAGCGACAATGAGCCTGGAAAGACGCAAGCTGTTAAAAGCTTTAGGTGCCAATTTAGTGCTGACCGAAGGGCCTAAGGGCATGAAAGGCGCTATTGAAAAAGCCAAAGAAATTCAGGCATCTAACCCGGATAAATATTTAATTTTAGGCCAGTTTGAAAACCCGGCTAACCCGCAAATTCACTTTGATACCACAGGCCCGGAAATTTTTAATGATTTAGACGGTAAAGTGGACATTTTTGTCGCTGGCGTGGGTACCGGCGGTACCATTACCGGTGTTAGCCGCTATCTGAAACACGAGAAAAAGCTGCCGCTGTTAAGTGTGGCAGTAGAGCCGGCTGAATCACCGGTGATCACTCAGGCTAAAGCCGGCGAAGAGTTAAAACCCGGCCCGCACAAAATTCAGGGCATAGGTGCCGGCTTTATTCCGGGCAACCTGGATTTAGCTCTGGTAGATGACGTTGAGCGCGTTAGCAGTGACGAAGCCATAGCCGCAGCACACCGCTTAATGCGTGAAGAAGGCATACTGGCCGGTATTTCATCCGGTGCGGCCTTGGTTGCCGCCCAGCGTCTGGCAGCAAAACCAGAAAACGCCGGTAAAAATATTGTCGTGATCCTGGCCAGCGCCGCTGAGCGCTATTTAACCAGCCCGCTGTTTGCTGAAGTGTTTACAGAGCAGGAATTACAAGCCTAATCAACCAATTAAGCTAACAACTTTAGGGCTGCTATTGCAGCCCTTTGCTTTACAGCCGTAAAAAAAAGCGCCACACTGTTTGCAAGCAAACTATCTGAGCCCCTGCCCAATGAGACTATTTTACCTGCTGCTGATCCTGCTGCTGACTGCCTGTACCGAAGACAAACCCAAAGTAAATGCGCAATGGGGCACGCCTGAATATAACGCCAGCCAGTTTTTTCATGCGCTGTACAATGAAAAGGATTTAGAAAAAGCCAAACAAATGAGCACTGCCGAATTTGCTGATTTAATGGAGTCTTATGGCAGTGTGCGTCAGGTCGGCCGGGTCCTGGTCAATGTCTCGTATGACTCGGTAGAAATCCGCATTAACCGCAGCGGCGGTAACCTGCGGGAACAATATGAAGACGTCGCAGAGATTGCTATCTTGCTTACCGGCACTAACGATGGCAAACAGATTGATGAACTGCGCAATGTAGAGATGGTAAAACAAAACGGCCGCTGGCTGGTGCAAATGGTTAAAGTAGATAAATTCAGCAGCAGCGCGCGCTGAATTTAGCTACTGGTTCAGCCACATTTAACGCTTGAAAAATGCTGCTATGCGTTGCTGACAGGCGTCACTGTTAAGCAGGCGCTGAAACTGCACTAATTCTGCGGCTATGCTGTCCAGCGTTAATGCCGCACTGCTGCGTTTTAGCAACGCCTTACTACTTTGAACCGCATCTGATGGCAACGCTGCCAGTTTAGCGGCTTTTTCCCGCGCCAGCGCTGTCAGGCTGCTGCTGTCTACGACCTGGTTTACCAACCCCATTTGCAGCGCCTCTGCCGCGCCAAAAGCTTCGCCTAATAACAGATACTGTGCCGCCCGCTGATAACCGGCCAGCTGCGGCAGCAATATACTGGAGCCCGCTTCCGGACATAAACCCAGCTGGCTAAAGGGTAACTGAAAACGGGCGTTATCGCAGGCGTACACCAGATCACAATGCAGCAAAGCGGTCGTGCCTATGCCAATAGCCAGCCCCGCCACTGCCGCTACCAGCGGTTTATTAAATCGGGCCAGCTGATACAAAAACTGCACGGTTGGATGCTCTGAATTCAGCTCACCGGCACCGAGAAAATCCTGTAAATCATTACCGGCACTAAAACAATCGTGGCTTCCCTGCAATAACACCACATGAATACTGTTATCTTGTGCCGCCTGGCTCAGCGCCGTGGTCAACTGACGATACATGTGCTGGCTTAACGCGTTTTTTTTCCCCGGCCGGTTCAGGCTTAGCTCAAGTACCGCGCCCTGCTGTTGTATTATTAACTCTGACATATTTATCTCAATCTAATTACTTGCCTGCGGCCTGACCTTCCCTGCGCGGGTCGGCAGCACCGGCTAACGCGCCTTCAGTCAGCATAATGGCATGCAAACCGCTATTTAAATCCTGCAACTGTACCTTGTAGCCCATGTCTTGCAGTATCGCCGCCTGTTGTGCCAATGCAGTACCTTTTTCCAGCGCCAGATAGTCGTTACGGTGGGTAAAGCGCGGCAAATTTAACGCCTGCTGCACATCGAGTTTCCAATCTAATACCGCCACTATACTTTGTGCCACATAGTTAATGATACGGCTGCCGCCCGGCGAGCCGATAACCAGTAATAATTGACCTTTGGCATCAAACACCATCATTGGGGCCATCGACGAGCGCGGTCTTTTACCTCCCTGCACCCGGTTGGCAACCAGATGACCGTTGTGCACCGGTGTTAAGCTAAAGTCGGTTAGCTGGTTGTTTAGCATAAAACCGCCAACCATCAGGCCGGAGCCAAATACGTTTTCAATACTGCTGGTCATACTGACAGCGTTACCCGCTGCGTCAACAATCGAAAAATGGCTGGTGTTGGGCAGCTCCGGCGACGCTGCCGGTATTAACGCCGGTGCGCCTTTAGGCACGCCAGCTGTTGCGGGTACGCCAGCCTTGGTTAAATCAATTAAGGCTGCACGCGATGCCAGATAATCCGGCGCTAACATGCCACTAACCGGCACCGGCACAAAAGCCGGATCGGCCAGATAAAGCTCGCGATCGGCAAACGCCAGTTTGGCCGCCTGCGCCAGTATATGCGTAGCCTGCACACTGCCCGGTGCCAGTTTATCCAGCTCAAACTGCTGTAAGATCCCCAACATCTGCAGTACCGCTATGCCGCCTGAACTTGGCGGTGCCATACCACAGACTTTGTATACCCGGTACGCGATACAGACCGCATCACGTTGCACCACCTGATACGAGGCTAAGTCGTCGGTTGTCATGCCGCCGGGGTTAACCGGGGCGGTTTGCACCCGCTCGCTGATCGCTTTAGCCAGTTCGCCTTTATAAAAAGCATCCGGGCCTTTGCTGGCAATCGCTTTTAATGTAGCGGCATACGCCGGATTTTTCAGCACACTGCCTTGCGCTACCGGTTTACCGTCCGGGAAGAAATACTGCTTTGACTCATAAAACTGCGACACGCCTTTGTTCCAGCCCATCGCCAGTTGCCGTGCGGTGCGGCTGGAAACCTGAAATCCCTGCTCAGCAGCGGCAATGGTATCGGTAAATAGCTCAGCCCAGGTTAGTTTACCGTGCTGCTGATGCGCACTGTATAACATAGCCACTACACCGGGTACGCCAACCGATTTTCCGCCAACATAAGCATCACGCCAGTTCATCACTGTGCCGTTGTCACTGAATAAATCACCGTCAGCGCTTTTAGGTGCGGTTTCCCGGCCGTCAAACCCTGTTAGCTGTTGCTGTGCAGCCTGCCAGTGCAGCATAAAAGCACCGCCACCTATGCCAGAGCTTTGCGGCTCTACCAGCCCCAGCATCAGTTGCACGGCAATAGCGGCGTCTACAGCACTGCCACCTTTGGCCAGCACATTGACCCCGGCCTGTGTTGCCATAGGATGCGCGGCTGACACCATATAGTGCTTGGCGAGCACCAGTTGCTGTTGGTACACCCCGGTTGCCGCTTCAGGTTCCCGCGTTTCCTGCTGCGCCGATAACGGAGCACTGGTTGATAACGTGATAAAGGCGGTAGCAAGTAACCGTTGATAAAAGCCTGAAGCAAATGAGCGCATAACTGCAGCGGTCCTGTTATTTAACAAACTGACACCCTACCCAGATAGCAGGCCAAGATCAATATTAACCAGCGTCAATGTGCTGCGACAGGCGACAAAATCAGCTTGACGTTACCGCGCAGATCGTTTTGCATAGTGCCTTTGTGTTTACACAGGCTAAGCCGTTAATGTTACTGCGCCGCTACCATGTTCCCTATTTACTGTTGGCACTAGTGTTAGTGCTGTTATCCTTATTACCCGATAGCCTGCAGCAGCTGTTGCAGTATCAGCGTAATGCTATCGGCAGTGGCCAGCTGTGGCGTTTACTCAGCGGCCACCTGCTGCACAGCAATAATTGGCATTTATTAATGAACCTGGCTGGCTTGCTGCTGGCAATGCTGCTGCACAGTCACTACTATCGCTCTGCAGTGCTTTACCGCCAGTGGGCACTTTGTGCATTGCTTATCAGTGTTGCCCTGTATATGTACTCGCCGGATATCGCAATTTATGTCGGCTTATCCGGTTTATTGCACAGTATGCTGACATTGGGTGCACTGCGTGATATTCAGCTAAAAATGCGCAGCGGCTGGTTATTACTGGTCGGGTTATGTATTAAGGTTGGCTGGGAGCAATGGCAAGGCCCCGATGCCCAGCTGGCAGAGCTTATCGCTGCCAGCGTTGCTATCGACGCTCATTTATACGGTGTAATTGCCGGCTTGATTGTTGGTTTAGCGGCAGCGCTGTTAAAGCGCGATCAGGCTTAACTTACGACAACAAGGCGTTAAAACGGCGCAGGCGCACTAAATTCAATCACGGCGCGACTTAACGGATGCACAAAGCGGATATATTCTGCATGCAGCATTAAGCGTGGGCTTTTAGCGGCAATAGCCCCGGGGGCGTACAGGCTATCGCCCAGCATTGGATGGCCCAGCGCCAACATATGCACCCGCAGTTGATGTGAGCGCCCGGTTACCGGCTCCAGTTGCACACGGCTGTGGTTGGCTGCCGCGTTGTAACTTAGCAACCGATAGCGGGTTTCTGATGGCTTACCCTGTTGCGGGCACACTTTATACAGTGGCCGTTTTTGCTCATCAGCGGCCAGTGGCAACTCTATCACCCCTTTGGCTTTTGCCAGTTTGCCCTCTACTACGGCAATATAGTGTTTTTGCACACTACGCGCCTGAAACTGCTTGCTGATATCCGACAACACCCTTTTTGTCAGCGGCAGGATCAGCAAGCCGGACGTATCATAATCCAGCCGGTGCACGACTTCGGCAAACGGAAACTCACGCTGCACCCGGCGGATCAGGCAATCCTGATTTTGCGGATGCCGCCCCGGCACGGTCAGCAACTGCGCGGGCTTATTCACCACCAGCAATACATCATCTTCATAAACTATCTGGTAAGGCTCGCTGGTTGCCGGCAGTATCGCCAGTTCTTCAGTGCTGTTGCTCATCGGGCTCTCCGTAGGGTTAACGGCGGCTATTATGCCGCAAAAGCCTTTCGTCTGCTGGCTAAATTCAGCTAAGCTAAGCGCTTTATCGCTAAAGTACCGCCTTATGACTTTACCTTTTGTGTATGCCCCGCCCATTGAGCCCTGGCTTGAGGTGCTGTATCAGGACAAAGATCTGATCGTGCTGAATAAACCCAGCGGCTTGCTAACCAACCCCGGTCGCGGGCCGCAGTTAGCCGATTGTTTGTTAAGCCGGGTGCAGCAGCAGTATCCGCTGGCGCAATTAGTACACCGCCTGGATATGGCCACATCCGGCGTGGTCGTTATTGCGCTGCGGCGTAAGGCCGAAGCGGCACTTAAGCAGCAATTTGCCGATCGTATTGTACGCAAACGCTATCTGGCCGTGGTCTGGGGTAAGTTAGCACAAAGCAGCGGCAGTATAGATGTGCCACTGCTTGCAGACAGTGATAACCCACCAAAACAAAAGATATGTTTTAACAGCGGCAAAGCGGCTGTCACCCACTACAGGGTGTTGCAACAGCTAGCTGACCGGGCCCTGGTAGAACTGCAGCCGGTAACCGGCCGTTCGCACCAGCTACGTATGCATATGCTGCATTTGGGCCACCCGATACTGGGGGATGCCTTTTATGCTCATCCAAACGCACTGGCGGCCGCCCCCAGGCTGCTACTGCACGCTGCCGAGTTACAGTTATTTCAACCTTATAACGGCAAGCCGCTGCATTTTAGTGCCGACAGCGATTTTGTTACTGCCGCTGGCCAGTTAAAAACACTATAAAAAAACGCCCCGTAAATTGAGGCGTTTTAGGCATTGCGCTAACAGTTACAGGTTCTGCTCAAACAACTTATAGATCCGGCGGTACTCGTCCAGCCAGCTGCTGGGTTGGCGGAAACCATGCGGCTCTACCGGGTAAATAGCCGTTTCAAAGTTGATATTTTCCTGCTCAATCAGGCGCTGCACCAAGCGCACCACATCCTGGAAGAACACATTGTCATCCACCATAGGCGCGTTGATTAGCAGCGGCTTTTTCAGGCCCTGGCTAAAATAAATTGGCGAGCTGCGCTCGTAAGCTATAGGGTCAATTGCCGGTGTATTCAGGATATTAGACGTATACGGCTGGTTGTAATAGGCCCAGTCACTTACCGGACGCAGTGCCGCACCGGCCTGAAATAACTCCGGCTGGGTAAACAGCGCCATAAAGGTCATAAAGCCACCGTACGAGCCACCATAAGTGCCAATACGGTTGCGATCCACATTAGCATTGGCTACCAGCCAGTTCACACCGTCCGCTAAGTCTTCAATTTCCGGTGTACCCATACGCCGGTAAATGGCAGTACGCCAGTCACGGCCGTAGCCTTTTGATGCCCGGTAATCCATATCCATTACCACATAGCCTTGCTGCGTTAACAGGTTATGGAAGAAAAACTCGCGAAAATAACCCGACCAGCCCAAATCACTGTTTTGCAGATAACCGGCACCATGGTTAAAAATAACTGCGCGGCGTTTTTCGCCCTGCTGGTAATCCGCCGGGTAATACACCTTGGCAAAAACCGGCTGCTTACCGTGGCTGGACGGCACAGCAACTATGCTTGGTGCTTGCAGCGGCAGCTGTTTAAACTGCTCAGAGATGGTATCGGTTAATCGCCTGACGGCAGCGTCAGGTTTCGCCTCAGCGACATAGAGTTCATTTGGCTGCAGGTTGGTAGAAAAATTTAACAACAGCTGTTGCTCGTCCGGTGACAGCGTAAAGCTGGTACTGCCGCCCAGTTTGGTAAGCTGCTCAGTTTTACCGCTTGCTAATCCCGCACGGTATACCTCGTAGTTACCCGGGTGATTTACGTTCGCCTGAAAGTAAATGTAGCCGTCGTCTTGCGTCAGTACCGGGTTGCTTACTTCAAAGGTGCCGCTGGTCAGCTTTTTCGCCTTAGCTGTTAGCGGCTTAACATACAGGTGTGAATAACCCGACTCTTCAGATAAGAAGTACAGACTGTTGCTGTTGTTTAACCAGCCAAAGTCATTAAACGCATAGTTAACCCAGGCCTTATCATGCAGACGGTGCTGCGGCAGCAGTTTTTTCTGTTTGAAGTCGACCGTAGCAATCCAGCGATCTTTATTGTCCAGCGCCTTTAACATAA
The DNA here is from genome assembly GCF_036984005.1 of Rheinheimera muenzenbergensis. Lineage (NCBI taxonomy): Bacteria > Pseudomonadati > Pseudomonadota > Gammaproteobacteria > Chromatiales > Chromatiaceae > Rheinheimera > Rheinheimera muenzenbergensis. The sequence goes on along the minus strand of NZ_JALAAR010000013.1, from coordinate 9,812 downwards.
GCGCGACCTGTTCGCCACTGTTGTGCCAGCGCATGGCGCTCTGGCTCCAGTACCAGTCATTCATCAGGCCAATATCACGGATCACTTTTTCGCTTTTGTATTTCTCGCCACGCGCTTTGGCGTTTTCTGCCTTGACCTCGGCCAGTACATCTTCGTTGTAACCCGGCAAGCTGCTGTAGCTTAGCTCTGTGTTGCTGCCATCTTGCAGGTTAAGTAACAAAATGCGCTGTGGTGCCGGTGTCGCATCATTCACGCGCGCCCTTACCGGCTGCGCAGCGATATCGCCACTGCCGGTAATGTAATTGGTCATAATGTCTTTATCATTACGCTTACTGGCTTTGCGCACCGCTACCAGCAGGTAATCTGCTTTTGGCGACAAGCTGGCCGATACGATGTGCTGGTCTTTACCCAGATAAAACGCTGTCGGTGCCAGGTTACTATTCTGCTGCTGCAGTTGCTGCTGTGCCTGATGCCGCTCTGTGGCATTTCGCTGCTCCAGAGCGACAAACTCAATAAGCTTGTGCTGCTGTTGCGCCAGATAACCCTTAGGTTGCGCCGGCGCTTTAGGCGCCTCTTCCAGTTTCAGGCTGGCCACTTCAGTACGCTGGCCGCCGGCTGTATCCTGGGCATAAAAACTCCAGCCTTCACGGTAGACGATACGGCCATCCCGCAAAAACTGCGGCGCACTTTGCCGCTCATTATCGCGGGTCAGTTGTGTCACCTTAGCCGTTGCCATATCGCGCAGGTAAATATCGCCTTCAAACACATAGGCCTGCAGGCTGCGATTCAGGTTGTATACCGCATCATCTGCGCCAATTTTATGCAAATCAGACAAAGCCACCGGCTCACCATTATTGTCCGCATTCAGCGGACGCACAAACCAGTCGCGTAATTCACTGCCCTCGCGCTTACGCTGATAGTAAATCTGGCTGGAATCCGCTGCCCAGTGCGCCGATTCAGCCTGACGCCCCAACCAGTCCGGATGCGCCATGATCTGTTCCATCGTCAGTTTAATGCTGTGATCAGCCTGAAATACTGCAGGTACGCTAATGGGGTTGGTTTGGTAAGTTTGAGGTTCGTTGTTTTTAGCCTGCGCCGGGCTTAGCAGCGCGGCACACAAAGCTGCACACAGCACTGTGAGTCGGTTGTTAGTCATAACACGCTTCTTATAATGATAAAAGACGCCCTGTTATACAAAGGCTGTGCACTTAACGCAACCGTCATAATTACAGATGCGGCTGATAGCTAAGCAAACAGGATTAAGCGGACAAAAAAACCGGCTGCAAAGTGCCGGTTAACACTGCCGTTATCCTTAGCTCAGGCTAAGCATAACGGCGACAGAGAAGTAGCGCACGCCGGCTATCAGGCTGCGATAGCGGCCCCGACTTCAACCAAACGACACTTAGCGGCGTCAAGCGCGGCTTGCTGTGCGTCTGGGCCCATATTCAGGCCTTCAGCATATACAAAGTACTGGCTTTTTAAACCGACAAAATTAAAGAACGACTGTAAAAACGGCGTTTGGCTGTCCATAGCGGTGCCCTGATAGATACCGCCACGGGTGGCAAAAATAACAACCGGCTTGTCGTCGAGTAATCCAACCGGGCCTTGCTCGGTATATTTAAACGTGATGCCGGCGCGGGCCACCCGATCCAGCAGCGCTTTTAACTGCGATGGCACGCCAAAGTTATACATAGGCACGCCCAGCACGATAACGTCAGCCGCCTTCACCCTGGCAATAATATCGTCGGAAATGGCGGCTAATTGTTGCTGCTCTGCACTGCGTTGCTCTGCCGGTGTCATCCAGGCCGCCATTTCATCCATGGCTAAATGCGGTAACGGCGTACGGTTTAAATCCAGGTTGTCGACGCTAAAACTGCCCTGCGGCAACTGCGCCAGAAATTGCTCGGCTAACTGCACTGAATGGCCTTTATCACCGCTAATTGAACTGTTAATCACTAAAATCTGTTTCATACTAAGCTCCTTGGTTAGATGCGACACATATTACAGCTATTTTTTAGGATGAAAATCAGATAAAAACGCAGTTACCTTTCTATTTTTTAATTTGTTTGCTATTGAACCGCCTGTAGCCCGGCAGCGTAAAACCTTGCACAAGCTAATGGCAGCGATAAATCACCGCGGGAAAAGCAAAGATGTTGAATTCAGCCAGGCTAGCAAGGCATGATGGCGGCATGACACCGTCACCGGAAACAAATGCGCCAATGTCCACATCGGAAAATACCAGTAGCCAGTGGGAAGATGCGCTGACCTTCGTCGCGTTACAACGCGATCAGCATGCCTATGCTGAACTGTTTAGCCATTTTGCGCCCAGGCTAAAGGCCTTTGGCATGAAAATGTTTGGCAATGAACAACAAGCGCTGGAGATGGTGCAGGACACCATGCTAAACGTGTGGAAGAAAGCCGTGTTGTTTGATGCGACACGGGGCTGCGCCTCAACCTGGATTTTTACCATAGCCCGCAACGTTCGCTTTGACATGTTGCGCAAAAAGCAAAGCCGTAAAGACGACATCTGTGCCGATGATTTGTGGCTTGATGGCGAATATCCAGAAATGGAGGCCGACGATAACGCCGCCGTGTGGGACAGCCATTTACTAATGGATAAACTGCTGCCGCACTTTGACAAGCTACCACCGGCACAGCGCGAAGTGATTGAAAAAGTGTATTTACAGGAAAAGTCGCATCAGGAAGTATCAGATGAACTGGCAATACCACTGGGTACAGTGAAATCGCGGTTACGTCTGGCGCTGGACAGATTAAGAGAGGCACTAGATGGCGCACGCAATTAAATTTCATCCCAGCATGGCATTGCTGGAGCAGTTTGCCGAAGGCACCTTATCGGCCGATGTTGCCCTTGCTGTCTCTGCACATATTGACCTATGCCCGCACTGCCAGCGCCTTAACCGCGACATTACCGCAGATATGGCCAGCCAGCTGGAAAAAGCCGCACCAACAGGATCGTCGACCGACTGGCAAGACATGATTGCCGCCATTGTAGCGCAGCCGCAGCTGGCAAAAACTGCCCAGCCAGAGCTGGCACAGGCGCAGCCTATCCGGGTGAATCAGCGCGAATTTGTCATGCCACGCGCCCTGCAGCGACTGGCAGCAGAACATGGTAAATGGTTGCAGTTAGGCGGTATTGCCACAGCCAAATTACCGGCAGGCGCCGGTCATCACGTCTCGTTGCTGTATATCGCCGATGACACTGAGGTACCGCAACATACCCACTTAGGGCTCGAGATGACACTGGTACTGGCCGGCAAGATTGTCGACGAGAACGGCGAATACGTCGCCGGCGATTTACTGATTAATTCGCCGGATGATACGCATACACCGCGCACGCTGGCCGGGCAGGATTGCTTGTGTTTGTCGGTGTTAAGCGCGCCGTTGCAGTTTAAAAAAGGCTTAACGCGGTTGCTTAACCCGCTGCAGCAATTTTTCTATTAGGTTTTATTGCAGGAAGTCGTTCGCGCCGCCACTGGCGGCGCTTTTTTCTATCAGCGCTATTAACGTAACAGCGCCGTGCCGCCTTTCAAATTGTACACCTGGCTAAAACCAAGCCGTCCCAGCACTTTACACGCCATCAAACTGCGGTTGCCTGAGCGGCAAACCAGCAACAGCGTCTGTTCGGCGTGCAGCTGCTGTGAGATCAGCGCATCAGCCAGCTTAGATAAGGGCACTTCCAGCACCGGCCACTGCTGTGGCAAATAGCCCGATAACGCACCCGCGCTTTGCTCATGCGGCTCACGCACATCAACGACCAGGGTGTCAGGGTGCGCGGTTAAAAATGTCGTCAGCTGCTCAGCGGCAATGACATCGGTCGCGTCGGATAAACTGACCTCAACCAGGCCACAATAATGGCTGCTGGCCTGCTGCAAGGCTATGGCTTGCTGTTGCAACGGGCTGCGCCATGCTGACTCAGGCTGATTTTGTAACAAGGCCTGTACCGCGGGTTGTTCCGCAGCACTGAGTGCCAGCGTGGTAAAAAAGCGCTGCGCATAGTCATGGCTGGATAACAGCAAGGTATCGGCGTTTATTTGTTGTTGCAGTACACGGATACTGTTCGCCAGTGCGGTTAAATTGCCGCCATTTAAATCCGTACGCCCTACACCACCGGGTAAAATCAAATCGCCACAAAATACCGCCAGTACTTGCTGCTGTTTGTATAGCAACACACTGACCGCTTCCGGCGTATGGCCAGGCGTATTCAGTCTGGTTAAACGATAAGGCCCAAGCGTGATTTCTGCCTGCTGTTGTGGCCAACCCAGGTTGTCACAATTGCGGTTTAAGCCGCGGCTATCAGCGCTGGAGGTTGCCAACAAAGTGAGTAACTCAGAGCGTGCCGACTGATGATCCTGATGCAAATGGGTGTCGAGTATGGCGGTCAGTTGCAGCGCCTGGCCCTGAATAATATTGGCAATGCGTCCGGCCAGTGGCAGCACCGGATCGATCACCAGCGCCTGCCGGCTATCGGGACAGATCAGCAGATAGCTGCACAGTGCTTCGTGCTTCAATTGCAGTAAGCCGCTGGCATGAATTTCCAACGTCGGGGTCGCATCCGTCAATACCAGACAATGTTTACATACCACAGCAGACAAAGCGGCAATAGCGCTACAGGCTTTATCACACTCGGCCTGCGTCATCGCCGGGCCAAAAGATAACCGGATAGCCCCTTGCGAGCGCCAGCTTTCTAATCCCATTGCATCCAGCACAAAGCTGCTGGGTACCTTAGAGCTGCAGGCCGAACCTGAGCTGACGCGAATGCCGGCCGCGTCAAACAAATCCATAATGTCTTTGCTGTAAAAATCCGGCACAGCAAAGTTTATCGTAGTGGGAACCACATAAGGCACATCGCTGTTTAATACCATCGCCGGAAATACCTGACGCAAAGCATTAATCAGCTGCTGGCGGTACTGCCATAACTTAGCTTCTGGCTGAAATGCCGAATCGGTTTGTTTGGCCAGCTCGTTAAACACCGCGTGCAAGGCGGCGATGCCTGGCAGGTTTTCGGTGCCGGAACGTAAACCACTTTCCTGGCCGCCGCCGGCAATAAACGGTTGGTATGGCGCGCCCTGGCGCACATATAAAAAACCAACCCCTTTAGGGGCATACAGCTTATGGCCACTGAAAGGCGCAAAATCTATGCTGGTGGCGGCGATATTCAGCGACATTTTACCCAGCGCCTGCACACAATCTACCATCCAGTACACACCAGGGTTGATGGCGCGGATTAACTGCTCCAGTGCCAGTAAGTCTTGCTTTACGCCGGTTTCATTATTGGCGGCCATGGTGCAAATCATGGCGGCAAACGGCAATTTTTGCCGCATAAAGTTTTGATCCAGCAAACCGTTTTTATCTACCGGAATGGCCAGTACAGTAGCATTAAGCTGCAGCACACGGTTCCAGTGTTTCAGGCTTTCCGGTACGGCTTTATGTTCGGTCGCGCCATACAGCAATAAGGTATCCGGCCCGCTCAGGCCTTTGTCACGGCAGGCCAATAACGCAGAAACTATCGACGATTGAATGCCTTCGGTGGCGCCGGAGGTAAAAATAATATCGCCACTGCTGGCCCCTATCAGCTGGCGCGCTAACGCCCGGGTGGCCTCAAGCTCAGCCTTTGCCTTTATGCCGGTGGCATGGCTGCTACTGGGGTTGCCAAAACCTTGTTGCATGCAATGCATCGCCGCTTGCGCCGCCACCGGCAGTACCGGTGTAGTGGCATTATTATCGAGATAAATCTCACCTTGCAGCTGAGCGGACATGCGTTGCACCTCTATATAACCAAAAAGTATATGTTATTCCCTGCAATAATAACCGTCTACCGGGCTAAGCTCAAGCCTGAAACGCAAATGCAAAAAAACCGCCAGCAGGCGGTTTTTTAATCGGTTTATTCAACCAGATCTTTAGGGATCTGTGGCCGCAGTTCAGACCAGACCATACCACTTTCTTTACCGTATTTGCGCACCGCAAACACCACTTCATCAAATTTGCCGTTCTCAGCATAGAGTTTAATCTGATGATAGTATTTACGCGCCAGTTCACGCGCCTTAGGGTGCGAAAAATAAAAGCGGGCAATTTTGTTGTACAGGCCGCGAAAACCGTTCAGGATCAGCACATAAATGCGATTTTCTGAGTAACGGGCCAGTTCGTGGTTCAGGTTGTAATCAAACTCCGCATAAGCTTCGGCCGTATCTTCCAGCGTTTCTGCACCGGCAAACAATTCAATGATCTGCGCAGCATGGTTTTTAATCGCACCACGAATATAGATAGCACTGATATTCGTGCGGGCAGATAACAAGTCATCGACCAGCTTTGGCATTTGATCTTCATCCAGCCGTGCCAGCGTTTCCAGAATATTTAAGCCTGAGGTTTCCCAGAAATTATTCACTTTGGTGGGTTTACCATGCTGAATGGTTAACCAGCCGTCACGTGCCAGGCGTTGTAACACTTCACGTAAAGTGGTACGGGTAACACCAATTAATTCAGACAGTTCACGCTCTGCCGGCAGTATAGAACCTGGGGCAAATTTGCCATTCCAGATAGAGTCGACAATATATTCTTCGGCAAAGCCGGCCGGGCTTTGCGCTTTAATCAGATTGGTCATGCGGATCTGTCCGTCTTTTTGATTATAAATTTGCACTGATTGTACCAGAGCGCGAACAGTTAACAAGTCACAGTCTGAAAATTGCCTGTTTATGCTGCACAGATTGTACATTGCCAACAAATACCGTAGATTAACCGCGGCTTAATTTAAAATTCCCGGCAGAAGGATAAAAAATGCTTCAGAAATTAAAGGCGTTATCGATGCAGCGCTGGGGTTGGTTGCTGCTGATGTTGTCTTGCCTTGGCCTGCTTGGCACTGCATTGTATTTTCAGTATGGCCTGAATATGCAGCCCTGCATTAAGTGTATTAATGTCCGCGCCGCTTTTGCTGCTATTTTACTGGCATCGGTTATCGGTTTCCTGGCGCCGCGCCTGGCGCTTAGCCGGATACTGGCGTTACTCGCTATGCTGGTAGCAGCTATCTTCGGTGCAATGCAGGCACAGGAGCTGCTTGATATTGAACAATTACTGGCTGAAGGTGGTTTTTTCAGCTGTTCTCTGTTTGCTGAATTTCCCAGCTGGCTGCCGTTGGATAAATGGTTACCGGCAATATTTGAACCTACCGGCAGCTGCGGCGATAGCAGTTGGCAGTTATTAGGTAAAAGTATGGCGTTTTGGAGTGCGGTGGCGCTGTATTGCTATGCAGCAGTGGCCGCGTTGTTGTTGCTGGCACAAGTTGTCCGTATCAGTAGCAACCCCTATCGCGACTAAACGCTGCCACGCACAAACCGGTTTGGCCACAGCAATGCGCCGTTCCCCCTTCCCTGGGGGCACGGCTGAGGCATCCTTGCCTTTAACGGTTGGTTAAGGGCAAGCCGGTTGTTGTAGCGCTTAGCCTCAGGTAGTTAATTAGCCAAGAGGTGGGTAATCGGTATAGCCTTCTGCACCACTGCTATAAAACAGCTCTGGCTTAGCTGCATTTAACGGCGCATCAACGGCAAAACGCTGCACTAAATCCGGATTGGCAATAAAAGGCACACCAAAGGCCACTGCATCGGCCACACCGTTGGCAATGGCCGCCTGTGCCGAGGCTTTATCAAACTTTTCATTGGCAATGTAGACGCCGCCAAACTGGCGTTTTAATTGTGGGCCTAAGCTGTCATCAGCCTGCGCTTCGCGGGCACAAATAAAGGCAATACCGCGTTTACCCAGCTCTGTTGCAACATAGCCAAAGGTATCGGCACGCGTTGAGTCGCCCATACTGTGCGCATCAGCACGCGGTGCCAAGTGCATACCTACCCGGCCGGCACCCCACACCGCTACTACCGCATCGGTTACTTCAAGCAGTAAACGGGCGCGGTTTTCAATGCTGCCGCCATAGTTGTCGGTACGTTTGTTGGTGCTATCCTGCAAGAACTGATCAAGCAAATAGCCATTGGCACCGTGAATTTCTACGCCGTCAAAGCCGGCCAGTTTGGCGTTTTCCGCACCTTTGCGATACGCCGCAACAATACCGGCTATCTCGTCGGTTTCCAGTGCACGCGGGGTAACAAAGGCTTTTTTCGGCCGCATTAAGCTAACATGGCCATCAGCTGCAATAGCACTGGGCGCTACCGGCAGCTCGCCGTTTAAGTAATGCGGGTCGGAAATACGGCCAACATGCCACAGCTGCAGCATAATTTTGCCACCAGCCTGATGCACGGCGTCAGTTATCTTGCGCCAGCCGGCCACTTGCTCGTCCGACCAAATTCCCGGCGTATCGGGGTACCCCACGCCCATCGGCGTTACCGATGTCGCTTCAGTTAAAATAAGGCCGGCACTGGCACGCTGAACATAGTATTCACGCATTAAATCATTCGGCACCCTGCCCGCACTGGCGCGGCAACGGGTTAACGGCGCCATTATAATGCGGTTGGCTAGCTGCAAATCCCCAACGCTGATGGGATCAAATAAAGTTGGCATAGTAAGTCCTGCATTCATTGTTAAAATTTACTGCACAGCAGTGTATTGGCTATCGCAGCATTGGCTGCGGCTGCAACCTATATATGTACCACTTGGTACAATAACAAGCGTGACAAAAAAATAATTGCGCATAAATGCAAAAACTGGCCTGATTAAGCCAGGTTTTCGTTTAGTGATCCCTTATGCAGCGTTATCAGCTAGATAAAATAAGCAGCAAAAACTGGCTTACGGCCACAGAGACAGAGCAGATCATTGCGTTAATCGCTGCCAGCTTTAACGGCGTCGATAGCCGGCAGTATTTTAACCGTTACTTTGCCAACCCTGACCATTACCAAAGGCGCGTGCGGCTGTTTTATCAGGGCAACACTTTGCAGGGTTATTGTTTGCTGACATTTCGAAAAGACACCAACAACAGCATAGTGATGGGCGCCTCAGCGGCGTTCACACCAGGTTATCGCGGCAACAACAGTACTTTTGGTTTTTCATTTGCGGCGGCAATTCGCACCTGGCTGCGCCACCCTAACCATAAAGTGTATTATCTGGACACTATGTTAAGCCCGGCAATGTACCGCGCAATGGGCAAAAAAGTCGCCTTTATCTACCCCAACCCCGGTATGAGTCAAGCCGATATTGCCATGTATCACGCCCTGGTGCCCAACGCCGAAGCCAGCACTTGGCAAAATCTTCACTGCTTAAAAACCGTAGGCCGCGCAACCAATTACACAGGCGATGACATAGCGCGGTTAAAAGCCAGCAACAAAGCCGAAATTGCTTTTTACTGTCAGCTAAACCCTAACTTCGCCCAAGGCACAGCGCTAATGGTGTTAATACCGGTAAACCTGAAACAACTGCTGTGTACCGGCGTTAAGTGGTTAAAGGGTTTGGTTAAGCAATAAAACCTTACGCTGAAGCGGTGTTTTGGTTCTCAAGCAAAGAAACAATAACTTATAAGGCGAAGCGGTTTAGCTTGGGTTAATGGCAAAAAGCGGACATTTCCAAAATTTACCCAATTTTAAACACTATAAAATGTCTAAACTACATCTGGATGCCGCCAGTACTTATTAGACGGATTAATCCGCATTTGTAGCAATCGTAAATATCAGTTGTACCTATAAGTTATTGTAAGTTTTAAAAAAACGATGTAGTGTTCTGTACATTAAATTTACAAAGACGGAAAAGTCCGTGTTTAAGTACGGATTTTTCCGCCGAATAAGCGTTGAACTAAGCCGCTGCGCGGAGCTCTCAGCCACTACCTGTTATTGAACCACACTTACTCCGGGAATGTTCCCAAC
>NZ_JALAAR010000012.1:0-137750 GCF_036984005.1 Rheinheimera muenzenbergensis | reverse complement strand
CATACCACCGAAATACAAACAGGCTTTAATAACGCAACCTTCTACTTTCAGCGTCAATTAAAAATGGGTGTATTACCAGGTGAGCGGTTACAATAGCACCTTCCTTCAACAGACAAATGTGATCCAGCATTGCATGGTTAGCGGCGGTTAAATGCTGGCTGATAACGTGCCGGACCTGATCTTTGTGAAAATGACAGAAGCGAAATATCTCGCTATTCACATCGCTGAACTCTGCCGATGTATTGATAAAAAAACAACCTCTGAAATTGCCTAACAGCTGCTCCTGGTTTTCAAACCAACTTGCCAGTGCTGTAAATAAGCGCTGAATAACCTCGGTATCAGACTGGGAACCAAGTAACTTTTGCTCCAGCCATCCGATAAAGGTGGTATGTCGTTGCTGCAAAGCTGCAAGGATCAAGGCCTCTTTACTTTGAAAATGACTATACAAAGTGCGCTTTGCAACGCCCGATACACTAAGAACTTCGTTAATCCCGATTGAATTAATGCCACTTTTATAAAAAAGATCGAGCGCGGTATCAATAAGTAACTGGCGTTTTGGTTGCATTGCATTTTCTCCTTTGCAGCATATTGACAAAAGTAGACCGATTTGTCTACCATTCGCAGGTAGACAAATCGGTCTACTTATTGAGATTTAGCTATGAACAGTATCGTTGCGGCTATCTTGGCCGGTGTTGGGGCTTTTATGGCCATAGGCTTGTTAAGTGTTATCGACTCTGCGCTGGGTAATATTGTGCTGATAATGGCACCGTTCGGAGCAACAGCAGTGCTGGTGTTTGGCGTGCCACTAAGCCCTTTAGCTCAGCCCAAAAATGTCATATTTGGTCATTTAATTACGGCTTTTGTCGGCGTGCTTTTTAGCCAATGTATTGGTGTGTCGACATTAACATTAGCGTTAGCGACTGGCATAGCTGTAAGCGCCATGCTTATAACCAAAACAACACATCCACCGGCAGGAGCTAACCCTTTACTGATTATGCTGTCCGGGCAGAGCTGGGGATTTTTGATTACTCCGGTATTACTGGGCGCGGTTTTTATCGTGCTTATCGGTAAAAGTATGCAGCTGGCACTAAGAACATGGGCGAAAAGTTAATTGCCTAACAAAACAAGTAGATTTAGCCCTCTACCTGACTCTCACCTAGCCAAACTTGCATAGTGCTTGAATGATGCTTGACTAGTCAAGTAATTGACTATATATTTGCGCAGTCAAACATTACGCAAGAGAATTAACTATGTCAGACCCTATCGCAGAAAATCTGGTTATCGATTTGATGAACCTGCAGGGCATTATTCAGAAAAAAGTCGGGGGTGCATTGTCTATGCACGGCTTGGGTTTATCTGATTACTTTGTGCTAAACCAATTGTATTTAGCTCCGGCACAGAAGATGCGTCGCAGTGAACTGGCCGAGCGCGTAGGGTTAAGCCCATCTGGAATTACCCGCTTGCTCAACCCGCTGGAAAAAATTGGCCTGGTAGAGAAAGAAGCTAATGCCCGCGACGCCAGAGTTAGCCTGGTAACGCTTTCAGTATCAGGCAAAAAGGTGTACGAAGAAGCCAAAACGGCGTTCTCAGAAGCAGCAAGCACCTTGTTTACTGCCCTTAATGCCGCCAGGCAGGATAACTTGTCTAGCTTGATCAAGCCGTTGCTGTAAGTCTTTCCTATTAGGAAGCTGGCACGCAGTATACAGTTCATTTATATGCTAAGGGAACATTATGACAACACAGCACCAGGGTGAAGCCAGCGCTGCGGCGGCCAGTAAGCAAAGTGTTATGCAACATGAAGGAGACGTAAGATGAGTAAGATTTATCAGGGCTCTTGTTTGTGCGGCGGCATTCAGTTTTCTGTTATAAGTTACTCCACCGGCGAAACCCTATTAGGGTAAGGCGTACAACGGTGACAAAGAAGACTGGAAAACAGGGTAAAACAACAAGGACAAGTTAGTGAAGAAGAACATTCCGTATTTAGCCGTATTGGTCTTAGTAGCTCTTTTTTTGTTTGTATTTTTTAGCGAAAAGCTGAGTAAAACTGAGTTGCACGAAACTTCCGGCTCCGGGCAACATAATCGGCAACATTTGGCATCTTCGCAAAGCCCCCTGCAGGATAAGCCACCCCAGGCAAGATCCCACAAGCAGCAAGACTTCATAGACCCATGCGATATCAATATATTAAATTTCAATCAAGAAGTTAGCGATATCCATCAGATAGTTATTGCCGCTCTGCAACAGGAGTTACAGCAGGGTAAAACCGTAAAGGAATTACTGACATACGCTGATCAATACAAAACGTTCTACAAAAGCTATCAGGACTTACTATGGCAAGCACAAATCAGAAATGAGGCAGGCAAATATCACCTAACAAGCTCTGCCGCTATATTAAAACAGTGGCAAGGTTTGACTGTTATCGAAGGGTTTTCCGCAGCTGTGTTACCTATTCTTGTTGAAAATCTGACAAATATCGAAGGACAAACTCCAGGGCTAAACATCGCACTGAGCCTAAGCAAAGAAGTAGCCAAAGCTGATATATATCAGTTACTTGATAATGACGAAACTTTTAACACCTACTTCCAATCCCCGTTATCTATAGCTGGTAGTCCGGTTATTTCGCCGTCTATTTTGTTTGTATTGACGGCCAAAAATTTAACTATCGAAGAATTCTCTCAGGCTGTATCCAGACGATCTTTCACCGTAAATGACGCCGCCGTAGCCATTAATAACAACCTGCCAACTGAATATCTGCAACCATTGCTGCAGCACACAACCGCACTAAGCGATATGCCGATATTCTCTTTTAACCGGCACGATGCGTACGCTAATCTGGCGGATCTTGCGGCGGCTAAACATAATATTGCTGTGCTCGATATGCTTGATAAATATGGTGTCAGACCAACCAACGAGCCGGGCATTATTACAGGTATGGATATAGCCATAATGAACCTTCCAAGAGATGCTGAAAGCTATGAGACGCCAGATAGTTTTCCAGAAAAGTACTTGAATACATTGCAATACTTAAAGAGTAAAGGCTACAGAGCTCACGGAAGCAGGTATACTCATTCCACTGGCAGCGAATTGATGTTCCATGCCCCTAACCGCCGGCCTTTCAACACCGCACAAGTGCCACTACCTCAGATTAGAACTTTCCTGCAAGGTATTGAACTTATTGATAGCCCAACTTATGAATCGCAGACGCCGCCGCAGAACGCCGCGATAACAACAGCATTAAATTTGGTTAATCAAAGACAAGCAGAGATATCGAAAAAATCCGCTGATTGTCAGCAACAAAAAGAATTGCAACTTACTGAAGAAGGCTTTTTAGATCATCAGCATAGTCTGTCGCTAATAGAAGAAATCAAACAGATAAGTGTAGATATACCTCAACAGCTACATCAGATTGACCCTGCATTAGTGAAAATTTGGCAGAATTATGAAGCAGGATTATCCGGCGCCCCCTCAACCGCAGACAGTTCTTTTATTGCTCTGCTACAAAGCAACGAATATCAGCAAGCTTTCGATTTCGTGAGCTCAAACCCGCTTAATCAGGCGGAAACAGATTATTTGTTTGCGCGTTTGCCGGACTTTACTGAAGAACTAATGCCATTGTGGCAAGCCCGTGTATCACCCTTAGCGCCGTCCAGCTTAATGATGTTCAGATACCTCAGCCTGGAAAAATGGCAGCAGTTACACCATGATAAATTTGATTTTTCCATTCAAGACCGCTTTGGCAATGATATGTTCGCTGCTGCGATACTGCATTCAGATGCTGCTGTTAAATTTTTGCTGGCAAACGGCTACTCTACCGATGTAGGGGATTTGGGGCTTGATGTGTTTGACTTGCTGTTGGAAGATAGTTATCAGCATCAGCGGCTGCATCCGGCTGCAAGGGACATTGTGTCGCTAATCCTCGTACCCGAACCTAATCACTTTAGCCGTATAGCGAGATTACAGAAGTTCCGGCCTCAGGTTTATCAACAACTTATATCGCTCGATCAAAAACTCGTACCACCAGAAGGAACGGAAATAAACAAATTCCGTTTCATACAATAGAGTGCTACGCGCTACGATGCCGGGGCGGTGGCAGCGGTTAAACTGGTGCGCTTGACAATTTCACGCTTATCGCCCAAAACGTCACGGCTATAAACCCCACCCCTGTTTAAAGGCGGTGGCTTGCCGTCGCGATATTTCTACATTCAGGCTACTAAGTCTGACGTCAAAACCACCGGACACAGCAGGCGCAATATGCTGAATATATTTAGTATTTATAATCCAGCTACGATTCGCCCGGAAGAACACTTCAGTTGGCAGCTTTTGCTCCAATGATGTCAGGTTGCGGTAAATCAGTGGTGTCGCGCCGCTAAAATATACCTTGGTGTAATTGCCCTGGGCTTCAAAGGCGTAGATATCGGCCAGGGTGACAAAGTAGCAACGCTCACCGTCTTTTAGAAAAACCTGGCTTTGCAGTGTCATTTGGCTGCGGCCATCCGCTAAGGGTACTTTAGCCAGCGCCTCTTGCAGACGAGACAGTGTAACCGGCTTTAATAAATAATCTGTCGCATGATAATCAAACGATTTCAACGCATACTGATCATAGGCCGTGACAAAAATAACATGGGGTAAGGGCCCAGCAACCTGCAATTGCTCAAGTAGGCTAAAACCATCACCACCTGGCATATCAATATCGAGCAATAGCAAATCCGGTGTTTTGCCGGCAATCAACGCTAACGCCTGGTTAATATCTGCCGCTTCAGCCACGCTGTCGATACCAGGGCAATGTTGCAGCTGATTTCGCAGTTCTAACCGTGCAAGACGGCTATCATCAACAATGACCACTTTCATCTAATGGCTCCATCGGCAAACATATCTCTGTTAATACGTTTTGTTGTTGCACCAGCTTAATACTGGCATTGCTTTGATACAACAAGGCCAACCGCTGGCGGATATTTGTCAGCCCGACCCCACGTGCGGTTGCCGGCGATGTCAACTGACCATCGTTAAGCACCCGCAGCTGCAATTTATCGTCGACAATACTGGCCGTAAGCTGAATACAACCTCCAGCTGGCAGCGTGCTGATACCATGCTTAATGGCATTTTCCACACATAACTGCAGCAACAGCCGAGGTACTGCCAGCGTCATACAGTCCGGCGGAATATTTTCTTCATAGCGAAGCCGCTGTTCAAACTGTATGGCACACAACGCCAGATAATGATGCACCACCTCAAGTTCATCGCGCAGGGCAACCTTTACATTTGCCTGTGAATCCAGGTTATATCGCAGCATATCGGCCAGAACACTTAGCATATCCCGTGCTTTATTAGGATCTTCCAGGATGAGTGCGCGGATATTATTTAGTACATTAAACAAAAAGTGCGGGTTAAGCTGGTTAAGCAGCGCATCCAGCTGTGTTGCAGTTAACAGAGCAGTAGTTTGCCGCAACTGCCGAACCTTGGTTACGGCAAAATAGCAGGCAGACCACAGCAGCATAGCCATCAGCATATTGATAAAATTGCCGCTGAAAATCGTTTTAATCACAAACCAGCGCTGGGCCGGCGGCACCGGGAAGCTGTAATCAGTCAGTGTCAGCAAAAAGAAAAAAGCCAGCAATATCAGCGTGGCGGTAGCGGCTACCAGTACACTGCCCAGCAGCAGACCAAGCACCTGGCGGCTAATCCGGGCCTGCGCCAGCCGCTGCTTATACAGCAACCGCAGTAAATGCGCCCCTAGCGCCGTACTGGCTACCAGCACCAGTGCATATAGCAGCTCAGTAGCCACAAATACCGGCCGCTGATATATAACCAGACTTATCAGACTATACAGCAACCCCCAGCCCACAGTGTGCAGCAACCAATAAACATGGGTTCGGCTCAACTTCATAGCGTTGCTCCCTGCTTATCTGGTGATAACAACCATTGTTCAAACAACACCATCCCTACTTCAGTTACTGGCCGGGCAATATTGCTTAAGATCACCAGCCCCTTTTGTTGCTCTGGTGAGAACACAACTAAACTGCTGAATCCGGCCGTTTGCCCGGCATGCCACCGCCACTCCTGCTCATTTAGCATCCAGCCAGGTGTCATTGCCGGCAAGTCCGTCAGAGGCAGTGGCGTCAACCAAGCTGCCAATACCGCGTCTGTTTGCGCCTTAGCAAAAATCGTTTGTAACATAGCCGCCATATCCTCAATACTGGCTACAACAGCCCCTGCCCCCGCCAGACTGTCAAATTGCCAATGCAATACTGGCTCAGCGTTAATAGCATAACCAGTAGCCAAACCCGGTAACAAATCAGCGGCCGGCGCGGGCACCCGGGCTGTACGCATATTTAACCGATGAAACACCTTCTGCTGCATTAGCTTGGCATAAGGCCGCGCCAGCGATTCAGACAAAAGCCAGCCTAACAAGCCATAACCGAAATTTGAATAAGCAAATTGCTGCGTTTCAGCGCTGTTGCCAAGTGCTGCAATAAGCTCGGCCCGACCATAACCGGCATAAGGGTTAGTCAGATCATGCAACGGAAGATTTTCCGGAAGACGCGGTAAGCCACTGCGGTGGCTGAGCAAATCGGCCAGCGTATAGCGCTGCGTTGCCAGCAGCGGTAGTTTAAACTGTTCTGCCAGTTGCACATCCAGCCGCCAGCGACCGGCTGCAACTTCATCCAGCACCGCCAGCGCGGTTAATGGCTTTGTTACCGAACCAATTTCAAACAAGGTGCCACGGTTAGCCGGCTGTAAGCTGGCAACATCCGCCAGGCCATGCAACTGATAGTGCACCTCTGCAGCGGACACCAGTGCAATTGCAACGGCGTGCTGGCCAAACTCCTGTTGCAGCCACCCAGACAGGTTTTCCAGCCTGGGCAACTCAACGTCATTCAGAGCTTTTTTTTTAAATTTAACGGCACCGCCTGCCCCTGTACAAAGGTGCCTTGCCATTGGTCTTGGTGCCACTGCCCCTGGTAGCTGGCATTTATCCTTGACGAGCTGAAACTGAGTTGCTGCGCGCTTACGCTAAACTCATCGACCGGTATGCCGAAACTCTGCTGCTTAGGGCTATCCAGCGTGACATGATAACCACCGGCGATAACTGCAACATTTAAAACCAGCGGCAAGCTGGCATTTTTGCTAAGCACCAAATCACCAGCCCACTGCTGCTCATTTTGCAAACTGGCAAGATCAGCCTGCCCCAGCCGCGTTAACGTTACGGGTCTTTCACGGCCTTGAGTAAAGATGCCGGTTAAGCTGTCACCATTAAAACGACCTTCAAAACGGGCGCTCAGTGCATCGACACTGAATGTCAACACATCACCCGCTATAGACACACTGCTTGGCTCTATCGGCTGATCGTGTTGATTCGGGCTAAACAACACAAGTTGGTAACCTTGCCCTGCCGGCGTCAGCTTTACACCGAGTACTATGCCCGACTCAGGTGTTAGTTGCAGCACTCCGCGCCACTGGCCCTGATAACCTTCAGCCAGGCTGCCAAAGCTGCCCAGTAATAATGCACTGCCAAAAATTATGCTTTTCACTTATCAATCTCCTTTTGTATATCAGATCCCAACTTAACCACAACGTCGGCCCGCAAGGTGTATTTTATGATAAACGGCGTCTGCTGCGGTTAAAAGGCAAGCTGACAGGATAAACGCAACCGGGGTTTGTGCCTGACTTTCAGAAGAATGGCTCCAGGCAAACTAATGGCTTAAGCTACACTGGTGCCAGACAATATTCGCTATCAGAGGCTCAAATGAATTCAGCAAGCTGGCAATGCCCGAAATGCCAACGCGACTTTAGCCGCAAAAACCAGCGCCATGCCTGTGGCACTGGTAACAGCGCCGATGTGCTGCGCGACAGGCCACCAGCGGTTATTGAGGTTTATCGTGCGATAGAAAACATTGTCACACAGCTAGGTGATGTAGAAATCGTTGCCCGCGATCGTTATGTGCTGTTTCGTAGCCGCCGTATCTTCACCGATTTATCCATTATGAAAGACGCGGTGCGCCTGGCGATACATCTTGGCCGCAAAGTTGATAACCCAATTTTTATTAAAGTGGTTGATGACGGCAAGCAGGTTACTCACGTTGTAAAAATTGCCAGTGCGGCAGACGTCAGCCAGCTGATACCCTTGCTAAAAGAAGCCTATACATTTTCGCTGGAGTAGTAGCCTATGCAAGCAGAACAAACCGCCCTGGGAATTGTTATTCTGGCAGCGCTATTTCTGCTCGGCCTGGCAGCGGTTTCTCTAGTCAATCCACGGCTGGCAGTGCGCTTTTTGCATGGCTTTGCCAGCTCTGCCAGGGCGCATTACAGCGAAGTAGGCCTGCGGCTTATTGTTGGTGCTGCTCTGGTTGTAGCTGCGCCAGAAATGCGTTTTTCAACGGCGTTTATGCTATTTGGCTGGCTGATTATTGCCACCAGCATAGTTTTGCTGCTGGTACCGTGGCGCTGGCACCAGCGCTTTGCCCAATCTGTACTGCCGCCACTCACCACAAGGGTATGGCTGTTTGCTGTGCTGTCATTGCCGCTTGCTGTTACCTTGCTGTACGCGACTCTGGCATAGAAATGGATACTCTATCCTGCACTTTTCATGGCGCTGAGCCGGTCAAAAATGTAATTCAGTAAGCCCTTGTAGCCTTTGTTAACTGCACTACACTTAGTTGCCAACTCAACGCTGGAGGTTCGTGATGCCAAAATTTGTCATTGAGCGCAACATCTCCGATGTCGGATGCATGTCAGCAGGTGAACTGCGCGGCGTCTCGGAAAAATCTTGTGCTGTATTACGTACACTGGGGCCGGAAGTGCAATGGCTGCACAGCTATGTAACTGATAATAAAATATATTGCATTTATATAGCACCTGACGCCGACGCCGTGCGACGACATGCCGAGATGGGTGGTTTTCCGGCAAATTCCATTGCAATGGTCCGAACGGTTATCGACCCCACCACTGCAGAATAATACAGCTTTATTAAGCTAGACGTTAAACCAGTAAGTTTAACCTGCCGCAAATGCAAACAAAGCAGCTGGCTGCCGGGCCTGGCCTGCCAGCTGCTGCACAATGTTTTAGACATGTCATTTTTTTGCTGCGTTAACGGGTATTGATCTGCTGAACAGTTTACTGCTCGGTAAATTGCTTTAACGCCTGCAAACGTTGATCCCACTGCGCTTCCAGGCTGGCGATAAAAGCCCGCCCCTGCGCCAGTGCGGCGGCATCAAGTTGCACTTTTACTTCGCGCCCGACCGGGTGCAGCTGAACTACATTTGCCGATACCAGCGCCTGAATTTGCTTACGCGCGCCCTGCCGGCTGATACCCAGATCTTTTGACAGTTCGCCCATGCACAGCGCTGCGCCGTGTGACAAACGCTGCACTATCTGCAACCGCACCGGATCGCCCAGCGCTTTAAATAGCTGGACAACAGCTAGCTGGCTCATTTGGCCTCCGTATTGAAATGTTGCTGTAGCCGGTTCAGCATAACATCCCAGCCATTATTGTTTTGTTGCAAGCTGCTGGCGGCAATTTCTGCCGGTAATTCAGCAAAACCGGTTTCAGTTAAGCTAACCTGGCAGCGGCCCGGTGCAAGTTCGGTAATACGAAACTCAACCAGGGTATTAGGCACAGTGCGCACGTCACCGATAAAGTTACTGCCGCCCGGCACCCAACGGTAAGCAAAATACTGATAGGGGTTGGCCGCTTCAATATAGACACTGCTTTGACATTGCTCGCCAAAGCTAAGCACTGCCTGACCGCCGGGCCGGTATTCGCCGGAAATAGTATCGGGAAACCACTTTACCACCTGCTCTGCTGTGGCAATGGCGTTGTATATGCGTTCTGCTGTGGCGTTAATAGTTAGTTCGCGCTGAATAACGTTTTGCATAAGTTGCTCCTGGGCTGGTTTAGCTTAACTGCCGATTAATAAAAGCACAGCAGCAGACATTATGCAACCATATGGTTGCATTTTTAGCGTTACTAACCTGCCTCAACCATTTCGTCACTGCATTCTGGCAGTCACTGGTCGTACTTGACAGTTTCAACCCAATAAGTAACCATTAGGTTACTTATTTAAACTGCTGCGTTGGAGGTGCTGTGAACGAGCAACAACTTGATACGGTGTTTCTGGCGCTGGCAAACAGCAGCCGGCGTCAGTTAATGGATCTGATTGCCGCCCGGCCCGGCTGCACGCTAAGCCAGTTACTCACTGAATTCGATATCAGCCGTATTGGCTTGATGAAGCATTTGCAGGTACTGCTGGATGCCGATCTGGTCATTGCCCACAAGCAGGGGCGCGAGCGGCCGCTGTATTTAAATGCGGTGCCGTTACAGTTGATCCACGAGCGCTGGAGCGAGCAGTACCGCGACTTTTGGGCCAGCCAGCTTACCCGGTTGAAATACGCGGTAGAAAGCCAGGCAGTGCCGGCAAAAATAACAACCAAAACAAAGGATAAGGCATGACTGATAGCAACAGGTTAGTATCAAAAATTGTTATTAACGGCGCGCTGGAAACCATCTGGCGCGAACTGACCAAAAGTGACGAACCGCAGGCAGCAGTGTTTAACGCCTGGCTGCACACTCAGGCCCTGGTACCCGGTGCCAGCCTGCAAATGCGCACCGGCGATGGCCGCAACGTGCTGGTAATTGGCAAGGTAGTCGAGTTTGAACCGCCGTACCGCTTTGTACATACCTTTCGTTTTACCCAGTACGACGATCCGGAATGCACGGTAACTTATCAGTTAAAGCAGCTTGAGCAAGGCGTCGAGGTCAGTTTGATCGTCGATAACCTGCCGCTTGGCAGCCGCACCGCTAAAGATATGCAAGGTGGCAGCACGATGATTTTAAACACGTTAAAAGCCGTAGTAGAAACCGGCCGGCCGACACTGGGCACCCGCATTATGTATGCGCTGTTTAGCAAACTGGGTTTTATGTTACCCAAACGCACCCGCGCTGAGCATTGGCCGCTGTAAGTTAAGGAGAGCATGATGACTGATATAACCGCAGCCGAACAAAGTCAGTGGCGTAATCTGGAGCAAAGTAGTGGCAAAAGCCAGGCAGAATGGCTTGAGCTGGCAGCAAAGCAGACCTTTAGCAAACACAGTGAACTGGTAAACTGGCTGAAAAGCGAGTTTGCTATTGGCCATGGTAATGCCAACCTGATTGCCCACCGCGCTAAACAGGCCGCCGCCGGTGGCGCCCCCGGCGCAGAAGATTTACTGGCCGCCCAATACAGCGGCGCTAAAGCAGCACTAAAACCGCTGTACGACCAGTTAATGAGTTATGTGCAAAGCTTAGGCCCGGACGTTGAGCTTAGCCCGAAAAAAGCCTACGTCAGCCTGCGGCGTAATAAACAATTTGCCCTGCTGCAACCCTCTACTGCAACCCGGCTGGATTTAGGCCTTAATTTAAAAGACGTTGAACCGGCCGGTAAACTGGAAGCCTCGGGTAGTTTTAATGCCATGTGCAGCCACCGCATTCGCCTTAGCACAGCAGCCGATATCGACGACAGCGTAAAACACTGGCTGGCAGAAGCTTATAACCGCGGCTAGACTTGCAGCGTTAACGGAGGCGCCATGAAAACCTTAGTAGCCATTTGTCTGTTACTGTGCCTGACAGCGTGCAGCAATAAAGCCGTCTATCAGGATTTACAGCGTAATAAGCGCAATGAATGCCTGCAACTGCCGCCAGCAGAGTACGACAAATGTATGCAGCCAATGGACATCAGTTACGAAGAATATGAGCGGCAGCGCCAGCAGGTGCTGAAAAATAAAAACCACAACAGCAAGGAGCAATAACATGCATTTAGGCGCATTTTCAGTA
This sequence comes from Rheinheimera muenzenbergensis, assembly GCF_036984005.1. Classification (NCBI taxonomy): domain Bacteria; kingdom Pseudomonadati; phylum Pseudomonadota; class Gammaproteobacteria; order Chromatiales; family Chromatiaceae; genus Rheinheimera; species Rheinheimera muenzenbergensis. Next base: position 125,944 of record NZ_JALAAR010000012.1, on the reverse strand, counting down.
AGTTTGGCGGTAAAAGATATTGCCGCCTCAAAAACCTTTTATGAAAAACTTGGCTTTAGCACTATGGGTGGCGAGCAAAGCCAGGGCTGGCTGATTTTAAAAAACGGCGACACTATTATTGGCTTGTTTCAGGGTATGTTTGAGAAGAATATTCTGACCTTTAATCCGGGTTGGGATCAAAATGCGCAAAACCTGGCCGAATTTACAGATGTACGAACTATTCAGCAGCATTTGCTGGCGCAGGGCATTACCCTGCAACAAAGCGCCGATGAAAGCAGCACTGGCCCAGCGCATATAGTGCTGGAAGATCCGGACGGTAATCAGATTATGCTGGATCAGCATAGGTAAGCATGCAGCAACAGCTGTTATGCTGTTGCTGCAATTTCGGCTTAATTCCCTACTTTTAGCATATATTCGGCTACGGCTAAGCGGGTTTCAGCATCCAGATAATCCTGTTTTGGCATGGCCGGATAGTCGTCACGCTTTTTCACCGGGTTTAAAATATAGTCGGCCAGTGCTTGCGGCTCATCCATATACAGGCTTTGAATCACCTGTACCGGCGGGCCAATTAAACGGCCAGTGTAGGCATGACAACCGGTACAAACGCCCAGATAAACATACTTACCCTTTTCATCGGCGGCCACAGTGCGCGGTGCAGCGGGCTCTTCCAGCAGGTAATTCACCACGCTGTCGGTATTGGTAAAGCTACAGGCCGGCCATTTGCTGACGCCTACAGTGATATATTGCTGTGGGTTATTAATACAGCTGCCATTGCTGTTACCAACACGGATAATATCCGGCTGGCCCTGCTTAAACTCAGTCGCCATCAGCACCTTGGCTTCGGCGATAGTGTCGTAGCCGTTGTTGTACATCAGGTTATTTAAAACCATTACCTTATCCGGCGTCGGGTCTGACTCCGGGTCCAGCGTGGTATTCGGCGCATTCTGATGGTCAGTGATAATAATACCGGCGGTTTTATTGCCGATAATAATGTTATCTTCAATGATCACTTCATCGGCCGCCATGATCAGGATGCCGGTACCAGCCGGAATGCCAGCGACCATTGAGCCCGGCGCGCCAAAGTTGGCAGTATTGTTATTGCTGATCCAGTTATTGCGGATAATCACATCAACGGTATCTTTAATTGGCAGGCCCGGTGTAACAAAGGCCAGAATGCCGCCGGTGTTATTGTGGACGAAGTTATTCTCAACTACCGCATGGCGGCTGTTTTCAATTTCAATACCGGCCACGCTGTCGAACACTTCGTTATTGGCCACATGAATATGGTCGCTCATACCAACATAGATAGCGGCATCTTCAATGCCGGAAATCACATTATGCTCGACCAGGCCATTGATACCCAGCTGCGGGAATATGCCGTATACGCCGGTATCTTCAATAATATTGTGGCGGATCTCAAAGTTGTTACCGGCCTGGCCCATAATGCCGTTGCCTTTGTATTTGGTGATCAGAAAGTTTTCGATCAGGATATTATTGCCGGAATACAAAATAGCGTCATTCAGCCGCTCCTCACCATATAACCTGGGCCGCTGGCCATCAATAATCACACCGCTTAAGCGGATATTGTCTTTATCGATATACACGGTTTCGACGTAGTCACCGGGAAATACCTGAATTACATCGCCCGGCTGCGCCGCTTTTACCGCGTCCATAATCAGCTGCCCCGGTTTTACCTGATGCACCTGGCCGTCTTCGCCATGGTCAATCACCGATTTTTTTGCATTACCCGATGCTGCTGCACCGCCGCTAAAACTGACGTCGGCAGTCAGGCTCGGCGCCTGCATGGCCGGGCCGCTAAAATACTGGCCGGTAAAAAAGGCAACCGGCAGTAGCAGCGCCAGCGCTATAGTGGTTTTTTTCATTCTGTCGCTCCTGAAGTTTGGCTGTTGGTGGTTATTTCTGTTGGTAATGCCAGGCCAGACGGCAACCGCTTTGGCGTTTGCGGTAGCAGGCTCTCGTCGGTCAAACTGCCAAGAAAGGCAGTAATTTGCTGCACTTCTTCGGCTGTCAGTTTGGGCTCCCAGATATGCCAGTGCAGTAATAGATCTTCACCTTTGGGCACCGCATGGCCACGGCCTTTGCTGTAAAACTCGGTGGCTTCTTCCAGCGTGGCAAAACGGCCCGAGTGCATATAGGGTGCGGTCAGGGCAATATTTCTAAGCGTCGGCACCTTAAAGCCACCACGTAATTTTTCCCAGCCTGGTTTGGCGCCGGCACCGGCGTCAAATGGCATGCCGTCCGGTTCCGGCGTACCAATTACTGCTATCTGCTGATTAGTGAACAAAGGTGGCGTATGGCACTCGGCGCAGCGGGCGACAAAAGAGCGGAACACATTCATGCCTTTGATTTCCTGCTCGGTCAGCGCCTGATGGTAACCGTGGGCATAGTGGTCATAACGGCTGTTCAGCGACACCAGCGAGCTTTGGAACGCCGTCAAAGCAGTCGCCACCTGCGACAGCTCGATATGCTCAGTATTAAATGCCTGGCGAAACAGCGCCGGGTAGTGGTTATTCGCCTGCAAATCGGCCAATAATTTTGCCGGTGTATTGGCCATTTCATGTTCGGCCAGCATCGGGATCAGCGCTTGCTGCTCCAGGGTGTCACTGCGGCCATCCCAGAACAGCTTTTTTAAAAAGCCGACATTCCATAAACTGGGCGCACTGCGGTTACCGAGCTGGCCATTGGCACCGGTGCTAAGCGCCTTGCCATCGGCAAAGCCGCGCGCGGGCTGATGGCAACTGGCACACGCCTGCTGATGGTTACCCGACAGCAGCGGATCAAAAAATAAGTAGCGGCCTAAATCTATTTGCTGCGGGCTGAAGCCGTCGCGCCGCGCCGGCAATGCCGTTTGGGTGCCGCCAACGCCTTTATTTTGCAACGAATCATACATGTCGTAACGGCTAACCAGCTTGCAGCGGTTCCCCGCAACCAGCTCAAAACTGGGCGGGCAACTTTGGCTCAGGTTAAAACCGTCGGCCGTGCTCAGGCCGCTGGCCAGCAATAACGCATACAGCATCATGGCATGCCGGCCCCGATATAGGCGGCCACGGCACGCATATCCTGCTCGCTCAGGTTGCGGCTAAACAGCGCCATTTGCCGGCCCGGCTTATCGGCTTTGTCCTTGCCGCGCAGGCCGGCTTTAAACTGTTGCAGCTGCAGGGTTATGTAGTCTGCACTTAACATACTCAGCGCCGGCGCATTAAACGCCACATTACCTTCGGCTTTAGCACCATGGCAGGCACCGCAGCTGCCAATATAGTGCCGCCGGCCCTGATCCAGCAGCGCCGCATCAGCCGGGCTGATTTGCTCGTCTGCCTGCTGGCTGGCGAAATAACGCGCCAGTAGGCTGATGTCATCAGCACTTAGCGAGGCGGCCATAGCGGCCATTTGCTGGCCTTTAACATCGTTGGCATCAGCACCACGCTGGCCGTTTTGAAATTGTTGTAATTGCTTTTGCAGATACGCTGCCTGCTGGCCAGCCAGTTGCGGCGCGCCGCTGGCAGCACGGGTTTGCGCACCATGGCAAGCCAGACAGGTCGCGGCCTGCGCCGGCATGTCGGCGGTGGCCTGTGCCTTACCGCTTAACAGCACTGCCACAGGCGGCAATGCTATTAACACCAATGTCAGTAGCGAAAAAATGGCTTTCATAGTTCACCCGGGCTGCTGTCTGAATGTCGCTAGAGTGCGTTTTCACGGCGCCAGGTTCAAACGCAAAAGTGTACAAAAATGTGCAGATCGGTTTATTTCGCCAGCAGTGGGTTTACTATCAGCACTACTGCACAGGCTGTAAAAACCGGCACGAGCGCTTACCACGCCAGGCAGCGGCTTGCAGATAATTAGAACAAAAAAACGTCAGGGGAAAAGCATGGCAACTCAACAGCAACGTACAAGAGGTTTTCGCGCTCAGCCGCTAGCCTGGTGCATCGGTCTGGCACTGGCCAGCCCGCTGGGTACAGCATTGGCGCAGGACAATAGCAACGCAGAAAAAACCGAAACGAAAATTGAAACCATAACCGTCACCGCGCAAAAGCGGGTGCAAAACGTGATGGATGTGCCACTGGCCATCGACAGCGTCAGTGCAGAAGATCTGACCGACACCAGCTCAGTGTTGCTGGGCGATATTGCCGATTACACGCCGGGTTTTAAATTCAGCAAAGAAGCCGTAGCCCAGGCCTCGGCCGAAGTACGGGGTATTTCCAGCAGCAATATCAGTACCGGTGGCGACCCGTCTGTAGCCATTTTCTTTGATGATTTTTACCTGCCACGCGCAGCACAAAGCGTGCTGTTTTCTGATATGCAGCGAATTGAAATTCTTAAAGGCCCGCAGGGTACCCTGTTTGGTAAAAATGCCGCCGCCGGTGTAGTAAATATGATCCCCAATGCACCCCGGCTGGACGATGAGGCCTTTGTTAAAGCCACGCTGGGCGATTACGCATTGCAACGCTTTGAGCTGATGGGCAATAAAGCCTTAACTGATAACTTTGCCCTGCGCTTAAACCTGATGAGCAACAAGCGCGATGCCTATGTCGACAACCTTAACCCGGATTACCGCGGCACTGAACTGGGCAGCGTTAACCATCGCTCGGCCCGTTTGGCGGCACTGTGGCAATTAAGCGACGCCACTAAACTGCAAGTAAGCTACGACTGGGACGATGTTGATCAGGGCTATGCGCCGGGCGTTGGCGTTAGCCCCTATGCCTATAGCCTGAACCCGGGCGATCGCAAGATTGAAAACGACGTGGTAGATGGCCACGAAACCCGGGATATGACGGCGTTGTCGATTAAGCTGTTGCACGATTTTAACGAGCAGTGGTCGGGCAAATTTATCAGCAGCAAACGCCAGTGGCAGGTTTCCGGCCGTGATGACGCTGACGGCACAGCCGATAAAACCCGTTATCTGGACACAATAAACTTTGAAGACTCGGATATTTTTTACAACGAGTTGCAGCTGAACTACAACGACGACAAGCTTAGCTTTGTTGGCGGTATGACGTACAGCAAAGAAAATGTCTATCAGAAAACCAGCCTGAATATTCTGGCCGATACCATAGCCCGCTTAACCACCGACAGCCTGAACCAGCAACTTATCGGCGCGCTACAGCAAAATGGCTTACCGGATGAGATGATCGCCCAGATGGGCTTACCGGCCGACCATATCTGGAACCCGCAGAACTGGGCCAGCATGTTAAGCGTGATGGCAATGGTTGACCCCTCGGTAGCCGGCTTACTGCAAATGCTCGGTGCTGAGCCGTTCAGCCCTGAACTGGTGGCCGCCATCGGTGCCACTGGCGATCTAACTTACGACGCTATTGCAGGCGGTTTAGGCGTGGCAGAAATATTTGGCCCGTCTAACAGCGGTAAGATGTGGAGTGAAGATATTATCAACACCGGCGATTTCACCTCCTACGGCCTGTACTCGGATCTTGACTATCAGCTAAACGCGCAGTGGGGCTTTACCGCCGGTTTGCGTTACAGCCGCGACGAGAAAGACTTTAGCTGGGAAATTAAAGAACGCTCGTTCGGCCAGCCATTGCCGGGCATTACTAACTTTTTGTTCCCGCTGATGCCAGAACTTACCGCCAGCAAAAGCTGGAGCAAACTGACCGGCCGCGCCGTAGCCCGCTACAATGTAGACAGCAATAATATGCTGTATCTGTCATATGCTACCGGTTATAAATCAGGTGGTTATGACTCTTTAGACCCTATGTCATCGCAAAATCCCTTTGCGCCGGAAGAAGTGGCCAATATTGAGCTCGGCTACAAAGCCGATCTGTGGCAAAGCCTGCGTGTACAGCTGGTGGCTTATCAGATGGATTTAACCAACCGCCAGCGCTCGGTTAACAGCAAGGCACCCGATGCCGGTGTAGCCATTCCAATCGTTATTAACGGCGATCAGGAAATTCGCGGTGGCGAGTTGGTACTGGACTGGCAAGCCAGCGACAGCCTGAAACTGGGGCTGGTAACTGAGTATCGCAAAACCGAGTCGAAATGGCAGCAGTTTTACAATGCCGATGGCGAACTGGTCACTGACGTAGAAAAAAGCTCGGCCGCCGACTCTTACACCCTGACGGCCGACTGGGCACCGGATTACCGCCTGGCCGGTGGCGCCTTTAAACTGCATGTCGATTATGTGTTTGAAGAAAATACCAAAGCAGATGATCCGGATATCCTCGATATTGCTTATCAGATCCCCGGCTATTTTGCTGATACCAAAAACCTTAATGCGCGCCTGAGCTGGGCCAGCCATGACGATCAGTGGCAACTGGCAGTCTGGGGCAAAAACCTGACCGACAATACCACTGTCGGCGGGCTTGGCGGCTTTGCCGCTGCAGCACTGGGTACACCGTTAACCAGCCTGAATGCGCCGCGTACTGTGGGTGTCGATGTCAGATACCAATTTTGATAGCAGTTCTGATGGCAAGTCTGATGGCAGTTCTGCTGGCAAGTCTGATGCCAGCCTGATGTTAGCAGCGGGCGCCGGCCACATGCCGGCCCCGCCTGCTGTCAGGCTAACACGGCAACCCGGCACGGCCGCTTTACTAATTGCCGCGCGCACGGCACACTCAGTTATTCCATCACCCTTAGCTATCGTGTTTAGCAGCAAAAGACGATGATAAAAATTATTGCAGCCTCAGCGCTGTTACTGGTTTTGCCGGCGCTGGCAGATGACTTTACTTCAGATGCCTTTGCCTCAGCTAATTTTGCCGTGGCACCAAGGCTGTGCGTACAGCACGCCGGTCAGGATTGTGTCTTGCATCTGACCCTTAGCTGGCAGCAGAGGCAACCGGCCTGCCTGTATCAGCAAAGCGCCCCCGATACGCCGCTGCTGTGCCAGTCTGAAGCGGCACAGCTTAAACTGGCGCTGCCGTTGCAACAGGACACCCTGCTGCTGTTAAAAGATCAGGCCAGCGGTAAGCTGCTGGCACAACGGCAACTGCGGCTGCTACGGGTCGATTTGCAATCGGGCGAGCATTTACTGAATAAAAGCCGCAACGGCTGGTGGTTGCTGCAATGACAGCGCATATTCTGCTAATTGAAGATGATCTGGAGCTGGCACGACTGGTAGAAGATTTTCTGCGCCATGAGGGCTTTCAGGTTACGCAATGCGGCAATGCGTTAACCGCAAAAAAACTGCTGCTGGCGCAGGCGTTCGATTTAATGGTCTGCGATGTGATGCTACCTGGCAGCAATGGCTTTGATTTGGTGCGGCAAATCCGTCAGCAGTTTAAAGGGCCGATTTTATTTATGACGGCGCAAACCTCGGTTGCCGCCCAGCTGGAAGGCCTGCAACTGGGCGCGCAGGATTACCTGTTAAAGCCGCTGGACCCGCGTATTTTACTGGCGAAAATCCGCATTTTTCTTAGCGAACAACATAGTGCCGCCAGCAGTGGCGATATGCTGCAGCAAGGCAACCTGCTGATTGATCAAAAAGCCGGCAGCGTCAGCGTGGCCGGCGAGGACATCAACCTGACCGGTGCCGAGCTGCAGTTGCTGATTTGCCTGGTGAGCAATTACCCGGTGGTGGTCAGCCGCGAGCGGCTGTTTCGCGAACAACTGGGCCGTGAATACGATGGCGCCGACCGCACTTTCGATGGCCGCGCTTCAAGGCTCAGGCGCAAACTGCAGGCAGTCGACCCGCACTGGAATATCCGCAATATCTGGGGCAAAGGCTACTGCATTTCGTACCACAACAACGAGGCGGAGCCAGCATGAGTTCCGCCTTATTGCGCTTTTATCTGGCTATAGTGCTGCTGGTGCTGCTGCTGTTTTTTAGCTTAAACCAGATCTATCATCTTATTTATCAGCGCAATGACATCGTCGTTGCAGCGCAAAGCATACTGCAGCAGGCCTATGTCTATGATCAGCAGGCCGATTTGCAGCTAAGTTGCCGCATCAGCGCCAGCGACGACTGCCCCAACGCCCTGTTTGTCACCTACCCGCAGGCTATGTGGCAACCGATCCCCGGTTTTGATTACCAGCTGGAAATTATGCGCGACAGCGCCGGTAACGCATCTTTGTGTGCGGCGATGGCCAACCATGACTTGTTATGCCTGAGCAAATTAACCCTGCCGGCGCGGTTAGATTTCAGTGTCGATTTAGTGCATGTGTTTATGCTGCTATTACTGCTGTTTTTATTCTGGTTAAGCCGCAATTTGTTCCGCGATGTCGAAACCCTGCGCCAGAGCGCGTTAACCGAAGTGGCACTGGGCCGCTTACCGGCGTTTCAGCTTAGTAAGCAGTCGTATCTGCAGCCACTGGCGCAATCACTAAGCCGGATGAACCAAACCATTACCGACTTAAATACGCTGCAACGCGAAATGGCCGATACCGTCTGTCACGATATTAAAACGCCATTGGCGCGGCTGCGCTTTATTATGCTGCGGCTGGAAGATCAGCTGGCCGAACCTGACAGTAAACAAATCCGCCGTAACCTGCAGGAAATAGAAGACAACGTATACGACTACCTGCGCCTGGCACAAAAAGGCTTCCGCTCAGAGCTGGAATTAACCCAGCTGCAACTGCCGGAACTGATTAGCGAACTGATTGACAAATTTGCCGCCAACAGCGAACACCAATTAAGCCTCAGGCCAACACCGGCGCTTAACATTCAGGCTGACAAAAAGCTGTTACAACGCGCGCTGTCGAATTTACTCAGCAATGCGCTGCGCTATTGCCACGGCCACGTCTGGGTTGAGCTAAGCACCGACGGCAACAATTGCCTGATCGATATTATCGACGACGGCGCCGGCTGGAACACCGACGAGCAAGTCAGCGACGGCGTATCGCATCACGGCATAGGCCTGGCCATCGTCGCCCGCGTCGCCATGCAACACGGCGGCAGCTTTAACCGCTTCAACCGGCCACAAGGCGGCGCCGTCGCCAGGCTATGCCTGCCGTTGGGTACCTTAACTAATCCGGCAGCGAAATAATGTTCTCTACCAAAATCAATATTGTAAATTCAGCACAATTAATATTAATTCAATAATTTAGATAATTGCGCGAACTGAAATTTGCTATTAATGTTAATTATCTAGTGTCTTGTTGCAGAAGTAGCTAATGAAACGTCAGCCGGTAAATAGCGATTTAAAAAACTTTTCTCGAGTAAGGCAAACAGTTCGCAGCGCCCCTGGGAACTTGTTTCTTGACGTTGTACAGACTATTACCTCGCCTCTTGGTGTTGTTGTTATTTGGTCACTTATTTTCAGTGTTCTTTTCAATATCGACGTTTTCACACATCTAGCATTAGCTGAAAAGAGTAAAGAGATAGCAACTATTCATGCGCATTCAGAACATATCGTCGTTGTTGAATTCGATGCATTAGCGAAATCCAGAGTAAGCGATAACATTGATAATCTAACCGGCATATTTAACCTGGTTGATAAGATCTTTGCATCATCCAATCCCAAGCAAATTATTTTAGATTATGAACTTATAAACAACGAAACACCAAATCTGCCATTCAATTCAAAGTATCTTGACAAATTAACATGGGGTGTTGTGCCATATTGGCGGGGTGAAGATTACCTAATCCAGGGCGTTGCACCTGGCATATTTTCGTATCCAGACAAGATTACAGAGTACCGCGTCGAAGGCTTGATAAAACCTTGGGGGCACCTGATGCTTGGATTAACCCCGGGGACGACCGACGCAATTTCGTTTATAGAATTAATTCAATATCGCCAAGGAAATTTAATCCCATCGCTTGCGTTAACAAGTTTTGTTCGGGGTGAATATCAATTAAATATTGATGAACTTATGTTTATGCACAAGGGTGACGGAGAGACGCCAAATTGCAAGCATGAAGCTTTTACCAACTTACCCTCCTGCGCTAAATTGACTTCACCGCAGTTATTTTATACCCCGCCTCTACCACGATATTTTGCTAGCTATCCAGCTTTCGAAATATTAAACAGCGAACAGAATACAGAAATTTCTAATACCTTTGATAATAAGTATGTGTTCATTTCTTCAACGTGGGACAAACATAAAGATCATTACCTTAGTAGCGTAAGTACTGGATCCGGAGCAGTTTCGAAAATATTTGGCATGTTAGATGTCGTTCAATTACAGCAATCAGATGGGAAAGTACCTGGAGTCTACTTTCATGCGTCGATTTTAGAGTCATTATTAAACCCCAGCATTGGCCACCCTTCGATTTCAGGCGTGTTTTATAGCGTTGTAATTAGCTTTCCGGCGATACTGCTTGTCATATTACTTTCACTCGGATTGCGAAAATTTCTTGTTTCAAGTAACAAACCTGTCCTGCAAGAGCGTCATTTTTGGATTATTTTCATGTTAGTTGCTACATTTTCTTTTCCAGTATTTAAAGAAATAGCAGTCTATGCTGTGATTAAATTAGATACCTTAGTAAACCTCATGGGCATCTATCTTTTCACAGTGCTAACAGCGAGCTTCCTAATAGCCGGAGATACAAGATGGCAAGCAGATTAATTGTCGTAACATTGTTATTTAGCCTCTCAAATTGCGTTTTTGCATTTGAGTTTAATCAGGCAAGAATTGACTTATTAGTCGGCTCGGCTTGGATAAAAAACAAAGAAAAAAATCACTCGGTGCATACAGGGCAAATAATTTCAGTGATGGATGAAATAGTTATAGATGACAATTCAGAAATTTATATTACCTACTGGCATCCACAAACTAAAAGACAGATTTTGACAGGCCTAAAAAAGAATAAGGTTAATAACACGATTTGGGATACTATCAAACCAGCTAACTTCGAAAAGAGCGCAAGTTCTTATTTTTCAACTAACACTGTGGTTGGCGGTGGCTCTCGTGATGATGGTGAAACTAAATGCTTACTTCCTGAAACATTAAAACTTCCTACAGGCGTTGGAAAAATTAGTCTCACTGCAGCAAACTGTGCCATAGCCGAGCAAATTGGCATGACTGCCAAGCTGGTCTACTTAAAAAAAGCAGAGTCTATTGATGGTTTAGCAATCAATACCGATACCATTGCACCAGGTATTTACGCCATCGAATTTAGATTTGATAAAAAAGTTATTCACACCTCAAAGTTAGAAATAACACCATTAGACGAAATAAAAGAAGCAATTCAAAAAGTGGCTTCAAACCAACAGCTTGCTAGTGAATACGATTTTGAGGAGATACAAATTATAGCAAGCTATATTAATGGCTATACACTTTTAGCAGATAAATTAGTCCATCGAAGGATAAATAGTTCGAATAATATAGAGAGCGATGCAGATCAAGATTCGGCTTGGCCAGCAATCATAAAAGATTTCATTTCAAATAGTTTCGTTCCTATAGCATTACCTCAAAAATAGTTATCAAAAGCTGACCAGGCACGCGGCGGATACTGCTTTAACATACTCCGCCGGGTTTCCCATAGTGCCAAAGATGCATTTTCGTGTTTCTCAAGCATGGCGGACAACGTATCCATAAAATAAACAGTTTCTATACTGTTTACCTTCCAGTGACTTGCCAAAACACTATTCGCGCCGGCTAAACTAAATGATTCAAGTAAAGAGCCTAAATTGCTTCTACTGCCAATAGACAGTGCTGTGTCACACGCAGCTAATATAACCCAGGTTTGGTTTATAGACATTGCCGCAATATCATTGGATAACAGCAAGCCATCGTTAAGTTCTTCTGTAGACTCTGGCGTTAAAGCCAGCGCTGGATACTCTAATTGATTACTACTGTTTGGAAATACTGTGTGGGTAGAGAAAATCGCAATATCCCAGTTTTCAGTCAGTTTTTCCCGGATATTTTGTTCAGTGGCTTTTTTTGCCGTCAGCAGAGTGCCATGGCTAGTGTTTTGTATAAAACTCTTTGCTTCTAATTCTGTTTCAGGCAATGCACTTAACGAAAGCAAAGAGTTTGATGCAGAACGACTATCTTGCTTATAAGCAATATTAAGACTATCTAACCCTGAATAATCTACTTTTGCCATAAGTAAATTGTTATAAAGCGGATTAGCAACAGCAAGCCGGCGCAAAAATTTATTTTTATTTGGTGAATATTCTGCAGTAAATAAGGAAAGATTAAGTAGTCTGGCCACATTGTACTTTTCGGCTAACCAGGATTTATTCTCAGGCTCTGTTAACACATTTACCGGCAATCCATTCAGCAACTCCTGAGAATATAAATAGACTTCCGATTTAGTAGTATTGATCAGTGTTCCCAGAGCTAAGTATGCCGATACATTCGCACTAGTTTGTGGAATATCCACATCATTGCTTATCACCGATTGACGTAATGCCGACACGCGTTCAAACCACTTTGCTTTACTAAAGTTATTACAGGTGCCTTTAGTCTGTGTATTTGTAATATTTACACCGCAAAATGTATTGTCAGTACTGGTGAACATAATGATCTGCCCGTTACCTGGTAAAAACTGTTTTATATCCTTAACTGCAACAGCCCGCTTAAAATTGGCACTCAGCAACTTCGGATACTCGACACTGATGCGTTTAGTTAACGCATTTAGTTGGTTTCTGACTTTAGCCAAGTGTGTATTTTCTGAAGAATAGTGGTTGGCGCTTAATTTAAAATACAAATTGGATAACTGCTCTTGTTCTACAAACGCCTTTCTGGCGTTTAAATCTCCTAAGCCATCAGCGTCAAATCTCGCAGGTGACCGCGCAACTGAACCAATTTCCTTAAGTTGAATCAGCTTTACCAAATGGTCCCAGCCATTACTCAAAGCTGGCCAGGAAATATTTTCTATTAGGTCATTGCTGCTCTGTCTTATGGGTAACAATACTTCAATCGAAAATTGCGGCGGCATTGCACCATAGTACTCATCAAGCAGCTGAAGATAATTTGCTAAATGTTGCTCTGATTCGACTTTTGAATTCTGACACTGCGCAATTAACGCGGTTGCAGCAATAAGGTTGATTTGCGATTCAATTTGGCTTTGCCGAAATTTTTCCTGAATAAAGCGGGCTGATGACGACGTACATCTGTTTTTTTCGAAAGGTAAGCGAGCCAAAGCATAGCTAAGATATAACTCATCAGTGTTTTCTCGCCCGATTTTATGCGTTATCCACCAGTCTAAATCTGATATAGCATCTTCATTTATGCTTTTGTTACCTTTAAATACCTGATACTGCAGCCAGCGGGTCAAACGTCTTAACTCGTCTCGGTACAACAAGTCACTATCGAGGCCATCATTGTTGGTATGGGCTGATTTTCTGTCCAAGCTAACGTAAAACACAGACAGGTCAGATTTTGGATTGTACCCTGACACGTCAATATCTATGATGCTATCCAGAGCAATAGCCAGCAGCAGCAATAAAGATGCAGCATCTTGTTTCAGCGTATTTGGCAGGTCTGTGTATTGCTTTGTGAGATCATCAAACTCATTTATCAGACTCAATGATATTTGAAACCGTCCATTGAGATAATTTGACTCTGCCAAACCCAGAATTGCCTTAGCGTATTTAAGCCGGTTCCATTTAATATTTTTAGCATAAAAATGTTTAACTTCAGTTAAATAGTCGACCGCTTTACTGCTTTCGACACCAAACTGAGACCAGAATATGCCTAACTCGTATTGTGCTTCCATTAGCGCTTTGTCAGATGCAGCACACTGTTTTAACCGCTCATGTTTGTTCACTAACAGTTTTTCAGCGGCAAGCGTATGTGAATACATTTTGCCTAAATCAACACTGCTTACTTCACCGTATACCAGACATTGAGATAAAACCCATGGGCTAAAAAGAGCAAGCAGTACCCCAAACACAGCATGTTTCATAGTGGCAAATATTGCAGTACTTTATGTTGCAAAACCGGCTCAAAATACTGTGCCGAAACCAGCGCCTGCTTTCGGCTATTTTTGCTAATCGATTTCTGAATATCGTCAACTTTTGCTTTTAACTCCTCAGGAGCTCTTTCTGTATTATCTGAAGCCACCAGATACAACGCATAAGCATTGCCAACAACATTTACTAATGCGTCAACTCCAGATTGATTCGCTAAGCTAAAACTGTCGGCCAACAGAGCTAAATTTGGCGCTGTCGCCACCGGACCAAACATTTGTTTAATTGACATATTAGGATTATTGGGTTGTGGCCGTACCACAAACGATTCGTGAATAACTTTAAACCACATACTTTCTGCTTCAATCGCCAGCTTTACGCTATTTGTATTGGCTAAACTTACCGCGTGCGCTACTTGTTTCTCAAACTGTTCTGGCTTGCTATCTACCACATATGCAAATATTGCCGCGGCATTTGCAGGCAGATTTTTATTGCCAGTTTTCTTTATAAGTTCATCAGCTTGCGCACTTGGGCTCTTATCTTGGTTGTCCAACTCCATAACATTCGCCATCCAAGGCATTGCATGCTGACGCATCCCCGCTTTTTGCATTAGCGGAAGCAGCTGCATTTCGTCGATCAATTTTTTAAATTCCACAACGTTTAATCCGCCAGCTAAGTTTTCCGCAGTAAAATGTGTCGAATAATAATCGACGCTTGCCACAAGCCAGGCCGTAGTACCGTCCGCATCACCGGAGGCTAAAACAGTATTCGCCCCACCAATGTATCGATATAAATTATTTATATGCTGATAAGCCAGTGTATACATGCCAGAAAGCATCATGGTGCCTTCTCGCATACGCCGGAAACCGTTATCATGCGACATTGGCTTTCCGTCTTCATCTACAAATTTGAACTCAGGCCCAAGCACCAGCTCTCTTCCCTCCAACCAGTGTTTTTTATACTGCTGCTTTTTTGCGGTGTTTAAACTTGCAAACTTCCGCTGTTCATCCAAAAATGGATTGGCCTTTTGTTGTTCAGAGCCGCGTGCTAAATAATCTTCAGCACAATGCGATAGTTTCACCATTGCATCGGAATATTCATTAGGTTCATCATCATTAATACCGGCATCCCGCTTAGCTACACCAAGCTTCCTCTTCATGTCCTCTGCCGATTCGTACATTTGCTTATTTAATTCTTTGGTATCGCCTTCAAACTTCTTATCTGAAAATTGACTCACCAAACTACCAACAGACTCCAATACAGCGTCACGCATTTTTTGTGTTTTTTCTGACTTACTGTGCGCTTCTAATTCAGGCTGTACCTGAGCCAGGCACTTTTTTGTCGCAGCATCTTCGGCTGTTACATCACGCTGCTGTTCACTCACAGCAGATGCTGATATTACCCGGGCGATGGCCTTGTCGTTGAAATACTGATCCCAGAGCAATTTTAATTCCAGCCCGTGTGCGGCTTTAGTTGCAGCCAAAGCACTTTCCAGAGTCGTCAACGTTTGCTCATACTCCATTTTTTCATGAGTTGTAAGGGCCAATGCAACCTGACATCCCATTTGCTTTGTTACATTGGGGTCAGCATCGCATAATTGCGGGGTTATCTGTTCGAAAGCAGTGAGACGGCCTGATTGTTGATAATCTGCATAAGCTTTGTCGATTAGGTTTATAGCAGCCTGAGCTGAAGCGGCGTTAAGCAGAAAAAGCATACTTACTTGCAGCGTTGTTCGCATCATAATCCCTTATTTAGTAAACTAGCATCCTAAACTGGCTAAAATATAAGCACTAAACTGAAATTAGTTCAACCCATTTGTTTCAAAACAGGGGGATAGATAAATTAAGCAGCACCTTATCGAACATAGAAATTATCTTTTATTTTCAACATTTTTTTGATTGTGAAAGTTCTCTACGCGCTTCATATCTACAATTTTCTTTATCACGTGGTAGAAAAACATCAGAATGTAAATCCAGAACGACACCAGCAAATACGATCTTATATAAGTTACACCGTTAACCCTGCCGGGATTTTCTACACCTCTTATAGTTTCGTGAATGACTTTAAAATCGAATAAATCAAAATAATATATGGCAAAAGTCGCAGGGAAACCCAAAAATGCAGCAACGCCAATCACTGAAATTGATATCTCCATTAAGTCATCGAATTTCAATCTGGATACCCCGGTAGTTAAAGAAGCAATTATCAAACTTATAAGTATGGCAATAAGTTGAACAACACCGACTACCGCTAAACCACCTAAAACGAAATATATAATTGCCATTTCATTACCTCTAACGAACCATTTTAATGAATTAAGGTACATCTCGACTCAATAAATGACTGTAGTACAAGCAATTAGCGATAGCCAGAATCTATATAACAAGCATAAGTGCAACCAAACACTATAAAAACAGCAAGGATTTCATAAGAAAAGAATTTAGCGATACGGCCGGTATTTATTACTTTTCATTTACCATCAGCATCTTACGTATAAACAACAAAGGCGCCAACGGGCGCCTTTGTTCAATGGCAAAAGCTTATTCCGTCGCTGTTACTTCCTGCTCTTTTACCAGCCATACTGACAACGCCCCCAGCACCATAGCAGCGCCGGCTAACATCACGATATATACTGCCTGGTTTTGAAATACCGAGCCTAAGATCCAGCCGGCAATTAAGCCGGAGATAATTTGCGGTGCGGCGATGGTAAAGTTGAAAATGCCCATATAAACGCCGGTTTTCTCCGGCGGTAAGGCGCCGGCTAAAATGGCATATGGCATGGCCAATATAGCGGCCCAGGCGATACCGACACCTAGCATAGGGATCATTAACCCCAGCGCGCCTTTAGGAATTTCAACCTGAGTAATTAACAGATTTACCTGAGTCATAGTCGGGTCGGTAAATAACACAAAACTTAAATAACCTGCGCCACCGGCCAGCAGCGCCATTGAGTAGACAAACTTACGGCCAAACAGGTTGGCTAATTTTGCCATCACTAATGAGAACAACACGGCAAACAGCGAGTAACCGGCGTATAAAATACCCACCCAGTCACCGGCTGCGCCTTTGGCGGCAGCGATATGCGCTGGCACGCCGCCCATCTGGTTAATATAGTCACCGTTATACCACTCAACGCCGACACCCCAGGTGTTTTGCGCAATAGCGGCAGGGAAGTAAGTCCACATAATAAACAGCGCAAACCAGCTAAAAAACTGCACCAGCGCCAGCTGTTGCATAATTTTTGGCATACCCAGCATGGTTTGCCAGAAGTCGCTTAGTTTCTCGCCCAGACTGCGGGATTTACGCACCTGCTCGGCCAGAGTTTGCGCTTCACTGTCCAGGCCTTTATAGGCATAGTACTGCTCTGGCGCATATTCTTTGGTACGAAACACTGTCCACAATACGCTGCCTAACAGCACAGTAGCACCGATATAAAAGGCCCACACTACTGATGGCGCTACTTCACCGGCTTTGGAAGCATTATCCAGCCCAACCACGTTAGTCAATACGAATGGCAAAATTGAGCCAAACACCGCACCGATATTAATCAGTAAGGTTTGAACCGAATAGCCCAGGTTACGCTGCTCTGGCGGCACCATGTCGGATACCAGCGAACGAAACGGCTGAAAAGTAACATTAAAAGCGGCATCTTTAATGGCGAAAATCAGCAAACCAAATAACATTGGCGGAATAAAGGCCACCACCATTGACGAGTTGGGCAGCAATACCATAGCCGCTGCAGCAATAACAGCACCGCCAAGCATAAACGGCAGCCGGCGGCCGAGCTTATTCCAGGTGCGGTCAGAGGCGGCGCCAACAATAGGCTGTACCAACAGCCCCATAATGGGCGCAGCCAGCCAGAATAACGATAACGACGATAAATCGGCGCCCAGATCAGACAAAATACGGCTGACGTTGCCGTTTTGCAGCGCAAAGCCAATCTGCACCCCTAAAAAGCCGAAGCTAAGGTTCCAGATCTGCCAAAAGGATAACTTAGGTTGTTTCATACCCGCTCCCCGGATGATTTTATTATTCTGTGTAAGCGCACAGATCGGTCTAAGCTACACGATAGCGCCCATTTTGCGCAAAATTGTGCATACGTATTCATCTTGTTGTTGCACTATTTTGGCGTTATTACCAAAGCTTAATCAGCATAGCAGTGCATCCGCGCGTTAAGATGGTGCACGCAATAAATAGCACGGGGACATAATGAAAACCTTTACGTTAAGTGCCATAGCGCTGTCATTGTTACTAGCCGGATGCCAGCCAGCCACTAACAGCACAGTGGCAGAAACGCCACAACTGCCTACTGAAACCGTCGCACAGAGCAAAAGCCCCTGGTGGCAGGACGCCGTGTTTTATCAGATCTGGCCGCGCAGTTTTTATGATACCAATGGCGATGGCCACGGCGACTTTAATGGCATGACCGCCAAACTGCCTTATCTGGCTGAATTGGGCGTTAATGCTTTATGGCTAACGCCGATGTTTGAAGCACCCTCGTACCATGGTTACGACTTTACCGAGTTTTATCAGGTAGAAAGCGACTACGGCACTATGGCGGAGTTTGAAGCCTTTATTAAAGCCGCAGATAGCCGCGGCATGAAGGTGATCCTGGATTTGGTGATTAACCATATCTCCAGTGAGCATGACTGGTTTAAACGTTCCGCTGCAGGCGAAGCGCCATACAAGGACTACTTTATCTGGCGTGACGATATGCCAGCAGCAGGCAGCGGCTGGGGCCATGCCTGGAGCAACAACGATAAGCCGGATGCAGTCTGGCATTACAACGATACGCGTAAAGCTTATTACTATGCCGCCTTTGGTGCCAGCCAGCCGGATTTGAATTTACGTCACCCCGACGTGGTGGCCGAAATGAAAAAGATGGCCAAATTCTGGCTGGATAAAGGCGTGGCCGGTTTTCGTTTAGATGCAGTGCGCTTTGCGATGGAAGGCGGGCCGGATGCGCAGGCAGATACGGCAGAAACCATAAGGTACTGGCAGGATTTTAACCAGTACGTGAAAAGCGTGAACCCCGAGGCCTATTTAGTCGGTGAAGCCTGGACCGATATCCCGGTAGCAGCGCGCTATTATGGTGACGGCACCGGCCTGGATCAGGGCTTTGATTTTGAAGTGGGTTATAAAATTCTCGGCCTGCTAAAGCCTGATGCCAGTGCGGAAGCCCAGTTTGGCACCATGAATTCCAATGCTAAAGCACTGGCCAATGCCGCTGTATTACAACAAAACGTGCAGCAGCGCAGCGATTCTGTCGCACCACTGAGCTTTTTTGCACCGTTTTTAACCAACCATGATCAGGAGCGTATCGGCTATCAGCTGCAACAACATGATGCAAAAGCCAAACTGGCAGCTGCTATGTTATTTAGCTCTCCCGGCACACCTTACATTTACTACGGTGAAGAAATTGGCCTGACACAAGGTGGCACGGGCCACGATGTATATAAGCGCGCGCCTATGCTGTGGGACAACAGCACACAGGCGGGCTTTAGCCAAAGCGCCAACAGCTGGGTAGAGCAGCGGGAGCTATTTGGCGCTAACTTTCCGAACTGGTACCCGCAGTTTCTTGCCGGGCAACTGCAAGCCACAGATCGCAGTGTTGCGACCCAGCAAGCGCAACCCGACTCCATCTGGCAGCTATATAAGTTATTAATCACACAGAAAAAGCAGCGGCCAGAGCTGACAACCGCCGGTAGCTATGTGGTAACACAGCAGGAAAATGGCGTAGTGCAAATTGAGCGGGTGCTAAACGGCAGTAAAACGCTGTTTGTGCTTAACCTTAGCAACGCCGCGGCTGATATCAGCGCTATTGAGCATAATGGCCTAACCGCCAGCTGGGCCTTTGATGTCGATGGCAACATGCTGGCAGCAAATGGCTTGCTGATCCTGCAAAGCCAACTTTAAGCGTCGATCTTTCTTTTCTATCTCCCTGAGTAACCGCCGGTTTGGTAAACGGCGGTTACACTTTCCCTCTTGCCTGTAACATTTTGCTAAATTACTGTACTGCCATCATTTACCGCTTGTTCCACACAAAGGATAACTATGAAACCAGTATGGCTTTTGCTTGGTACTTTATTAGTTGCCAATACAGTCGCAGCGAAACAAAGTCCTGAATTGCTGCCGGCGTTTTCGACTGCGCAAACATCAAAAAAGCAATTTCAGTTGCTATAGTGGCCCTTTCGCCAGCTATGACAGCTGGTTGGCTATGATGAGCAAAAAACCAAAATTTAATGCTGCAATGTTTGGCCAACGTTTCTCCAGAAGCGATGTTGAACGGCGGCAGCAGACGCTGGATTGCCGGGTATTTGTTTATGAATCAGACGGCATTCTGGTGGAAGGCATAATGGTGCGGCCGAAAACTGCTGCAGCGGATGCAAAATTGCCTGTCGTCATATACAACCGCGGCGGCAATGCTAAAGGCGGCACCTTGGTATATGGCTCCATACAGCACAATTTGATGCCGCTGGCGGAGTTGGGCTATATCGTGATTGCCAGCCAGTATCGCGGTGCTAAAGCCTTTCCAACTTCAGTGAGCGGCGAAATCCGGCTTGATCAGTTTGGCGGTAACGACGTTAACGACATTAAAAACCTGCTGCCAATTATAAACGGGATGCCCGAAGCCGACAGCGAGCGTATTGCGATGAAGGGTTTTAGCCGTGGCGGCATGATGAGCTACCTGGCAGCACGTGATATGCCGCAGTTAAAAGCCCTGATAGTTGAAGCTGGCGTAGCCGACTTAGAGGCCAGCTTGGCGGTGCGTCAGGCAATGGAGAATATCTACACCCGCTTTATACCTGACTACGCTACAGAGAAAACAGCACAGTTAAAAGCGCGCTCGGTGCTGCACTGGCTGGATAAGTTAGCGCCACAGCTACCGATACTGCTGTTACACGGAGAAAAGGATGTGCGGGTTGAAGTCGCGCAATCGCAAAATCTGGCCAAAGCACTGGCGGAAAAAGGCCAGCCACATAAATTAGTGGTGTACCCGGAAGCCGATCATGATCTATACCCTAACCGCGCTGAGGCCGATGCCGAAACCGCAGCCTGGTTAAAACGGTATCTGTAATCGCTTTTGCCGCTGCGGCAACCAACTGCAGCGGCAGAAAATAGTTATTGTCAGACTAATAGCGCATACCGCCCTGCAGCGTAGTTAGCTACACTTCCGTCACCTGTTCTGCTGTGGCTGAGTTGTGGTGTCTGACCGTTCTCATCTGTTTTCGCTGCGACTTGGCCATGCGCTGCGCGAGGTGCTGGCCGAAGGCTATGATCGCAAAAAACTGAGCAAAGATCTGCTGGCTGGCATTACCGTTGGCATCATCGCCATACCGCTGGCGATGGCGTTGGCAATTGCCTCGGGCGTAGCGCCACAATACGGCTTATATACCGCCATTATTGCCGGTTTTGTCATTGCCCTGACCGGCGGCTCACGTTATAGCATCAGCGGTCCAACGGCCGCCTTTGTGGTGATACTGTATCCGGTTGCGCTTAAATACGGCTTAAGCGGCTTACTGCTGGCAACCGTATTGTCCGGTGTGATGCTACTGCTGATGGCGATGTTCCGCTTGGGCCGCTTAATTGAATATATCCCCGAACCGGTTACCCTGGGCTTTACCGCCGGCATTGCTGTGGTCATTGCCAGTTTGCAGATAAAGGACTTTTTGGGCCTGACAATAGCCGATTTGCCAGAACACTTTGTCGAAAAAATTGCCGTACTGGCCCAGCACGCACCGCAGCTGTCCTGGGCCAGTCTGCTGATTGGCTGCGTTACGCTGGCGGTAATGTTGTGCTGGCGCAAATTTAACAGCCTGGTACCGGCGCATTTGCCGGCGCTGTTTATCGGCACCTTGTTAGCCTTGCTGCTGTTAAGTGCCGGTGTCGAGCTGGATACCATAGGCTCGCGTTTTAGTTACACCACTGTCGATGGCAACAGCGCAACAGGCATTCCGCCCTATTTACCTTATTTTGACTGGCCCTGGCTGCGGCCAGGGCCGGATGGCGAACTGCTGACGTTTAGCTGGCAGCTGGTAAAAGACTTACTCGCCGCCGCCTTTGCGATGGCGATGCTGGGCGCGATTGAATCATTGCTCTGCGCAGTGGTACTGGATGGCATGTCTGGCCGGCGCCACAGCGCCAACAGTGAGTTATTCGGCCAGGGCATCGGCAATATCATTACACCTTTTTTCGGCGGCATTACCGCTACGGCGGCGCTGGCACGTTCGTCGGCAAATTTTAAAGCCGGTGCCCAATCACCTGTAGCGGCCATGGTGCATGCGCTGGTGCTGCTATTGGCGTTAGTGCTGCTAGCGCCGGTGCTGTCCTATGTACCGATGGCGGCACTGGCCGCTTTGCTGCTGATGGTTGCCTGGCATATGAGCGAAGCGCAAAAAGCGCTGCATTTACTGAAAACCGCACCAGGCAGCGATATCTGGGTGTTTATCACCTGTTTTAGCCTTACCGTGCTGTTTGATATGGTGATTGCCATCACCGCCGGCATTCTGTTAGCGGCGCTGCTGTTTGTTAAAGAAATTGCGCAGATGAGCAAGGTTACCGATATCAGTAGCAACCGTAAGCAGGTAGACCAGCCGATACCGGACGGCTGGCAGGTATTAAAAATCAGCGGGCCGCTGTTTTTTGCCGCCGCCGAGCGTATTTTCGCTGATATTGCCCACCTAAGTGGCCCAAGCCGTGGCTTAGTGTTGTACATGGATGGCGTGCCGCTGCTCGATGCCGGTGGCCTGGCGGCGCTGAACAAACTGATAAGCCAGTGTCAGAGAAATAATACCGAGTTAATGATTGCTGATTTGCAGTTTCAGCCGCTGAAAACCCTGGCCCGCGCCGGGGTTAAACCCATAGCAGGAGTGGTAAGTTTTTACCCGACACTACGCGAAGCCTTAGAACAGCTTTACTCGCGGGCACCGCAGGACTGACGGATAATCAGCTTGGGTTCAATCTGGCTGACGGTAATAGGCTGATTGTTGATCAGCTGCAACAGGTTATTCACCAGCAATTCACCGGCCTGAGTGGTGTCCTGCTGTATAGTGCTTAGCGCCGGTGTTGCAAACGACGCCACCGGAATATCATCAAAGCCCATTACCGCAATGTCTTCCGGCACCCGCAGCTTACGCCGTTTCAGGCAACGCATAACGCCTATTGCGATAAGATCGCTGGCACAGAAAATCGCATCAACCTGATGGCCAGCGGCCAATAATTGTTCGGTCGCGCTATCGCCGGCACTTTCGGTCGATATCGCATCAAAATGCGGTACCTGGGCTTCCTGAATACCAGCCATATTTAACGCATCAATAAAGCCGCGGTAACGGGCGCTGAATTCCGGGCTGCCTTCAGAGGCATTGCCAATAAAGGCAAATTTCTTATGGCCGGTAGCCAGCAAATGCTCGCCGGCTAAGCGGCCACCTTCACGGTTGTTACTGCGCAGCGTAAATTCAGGGTGCCCCAACACCTCGGCTCCCCAACAGACAAAGTGCGTTTCCTGCGCCAATAATTTAGCCAGTTTTTCTTCGTAATCTTTGTAATCGCCATAGCCGAGTAAAATAATACCGTCGGCTTTATTGCTATCTTCATAGTCGGCGTGCCAGTCGTCGCTAAGCTGCTGAAACGACACCAGCAAATCCTGGCCACGTTTGGCACAGGCGCGGGTGATACTACCGAGCATGGATAAAAAAAACGGGTTAATTAACGACTCGTCAGTGGTGGGATCTTCAAACAGCAATAACGCCAGAGTGCTGCTGCGTTGCTGGCGCAGGTTACTGGCATTTTTATCCACTTTATAGTTAAGTTGCCGGGCTATCGCCTGCACTTTTTCCCTGGTGGCTTTATTTACCTGCGGGCTGTTACGCAGCGCCCGTGACACAGTAGACTGCGATACCCCTGCCATGTAAGCAATATCGAATGAAGTAGCCTTGTCTTTCATCTGAGTGCTCTGTTGTGGCAGCGCATATACTGCACCTTGCCGTCCTGGTCAGCCTGTTACGCTGCCAGTGCGTTGTTGTTGTGGCGTTATCATAGAGTGAATTGCTGCAGGATTCAATTTCCAAATCATTTGCACTGCGCTAGTGGCTCGTTTCGGCTATCAGCATGCGCGTATCTCAGCCAGCTCACTGATAACCAAAGGTTTATCCACTTTAGGAAACAGCACCAACAACCAGGGCTGGCTATTAGCACTGTTAGCGTTGCAACCGCTGGCGTTGTAGCTTGTCTGCAGCCTGATTTGCACCTGATTATCCAAACCGGTAAAACCGACAACGTTTAGCTCTAACGCTTTTTGCGCACTGCCCGCCATCACCAGCAACACCTGATACTGGTTAAAGTCGATAGTTTGCGGAGTCGCATTCAGGTTTAACACCCGATAATAAATGTCGTCATAGCTGCTTTGACTGCTGATAATCTGAATACGTTTATCATCAGCCAGTGCTGTGTCGCCACGCTGCAGATACTGAAAGGCACTGCTATCATCAGCGGTGATATCCTCAACACAGCCAATTAACAACATAGATGCAGACAACAACGGCAATAAAACAGCCTTCATCGGGAACCTCCGTATTTTTTGCCAGTCTAGTCAGCATGCCGCAGGCTTACTGTGACTAATCACAGCAAATTGTGAAACATTGTTATATTGGTTTAAGTCTGACGCCGCATCTTGCTAAACTGGCATGGCTAAAATTTTGTCTGTCAGAAGGTGTAATGTGCGTTATTGGTTTTTGTTGCTGTTAAGCCTGGCTTTACCTGTACAGGCAGATGATGTCCCGTCTGACTGTGACGCCGGCGCGCATTGCGTTACCGAACAGCAACTCTATTTGAGTTGGGCGCTCGGCTATGGCCAACGCAGTAACCCACTGTACGGTGGTGAAGCGTTGCCACTGGTAATATTGCCAGAAGTGTATTATTACGCTGAACACTGGTTTTTTGACAACGGCGTGCTGGGCAGCAGCTGGCAACTAGACCCGCAATTTACGCTGAGCCTGGTTGGCCAGTTTAATCAGGAAAAAGGCTATTTTCAGAAGTGGTTTGCCGGTAACGCTTTTCAGTTTCGCAGCACCAATGCCAGCATTTCCAGCCCGATACTGCAGGATGATCGTTACGGGCCACAACAGGCCTCGGTACGTGAAGCGCGTAAAAGACCTACGGCGTTCGATTTAGGTGTGCAGTTAGACTGGTTTAATAACAACTGGCAGGTACAAGGGCTGGTTTGGCAGGATGTCAGTAACAGTTACAACGGTCAGCATGCCGGCATCAGCGCAACCCGTTTCTGGCAAACGGTCAGCGGTAAATGGCAACTGAGTAGCCGGCTACACTGGAAAAGTAATAAGTTGATTGATACTTACTACGGTATTGATAATAATGAAGCATTTTATTTACCCCGTTATAACGGTAAAGCCAGCTGGCAACCCGAGATACGCCTTGGCTGGCAGTATCCGCTGTCAACGCGTGTAGCGCTGCTGGCTTTTTTACGCTATTTACATCTGGATGATGCAATGACAGACAGTCCGCTGGTGCAGGATAATAATGTAACAACCTGGTTTTTTGGCATAAGTTACCGGTTGTTTTAATGCTCGGCCCCTGGATATTACTGGTACTGAACGGAATCACAGTCCAACACTCAGCACTTTGCTCCGAACTGTGTTGGGACGTCAGCCCACAAATCTGTATCACTGAGCAGCAGCAACAAAGCTGTCAGGCTACCCTGCAGTTAAGCTGGCGTAGCACTGCACCACAAAACCTGTGTCTGTATCTGGCCGGGCAACAATTGCAATGCTGGCAAGACAGCACCGCAGGCCAGTGGCAACAACAATTACAGTGGCAAAACGCTTTGCTGACACTACGTGATGCCAATGATCAGGTACTATTACAAACCGAACTACAGGTGCAAAGCCGCAAACCGGCGCGGCGCCGGTTAAGCAGCCCATGGAGTATTTTCTGATGGCAAAAATTCTGTTAGTAGAAGACGACACCCGCCTTGCTTCCCTGGTGCAGAGTTTTCTTACCCAACATGGCTTTAGTGTACAACTGCAAACTCAGGGCGATGCGGTAGCCGAGCATTGCCGCCAGTTTCAGCCCGATTTGGTAGTGCTGGATTTAATGTTGCCAGGCCTGGATGGTTTTGGCGTATGTCGTCAGCTACGCCCCTGGTATAAAGGGCCGATTTTGATCCTGACGGCAAAACAAAGTGATATTGACCAGGTGCTGGGGCTGGAGCTTGGCGCCGACGATTATGTTATAAAACCGGTTGAGCCGCGGGTGCTGGTGGCGCGGATCAATGCACTGCTGCGCCGTACTCAAACCCCTGCCAGGGCCGAGCAGCAAGAACTGCAGTTTGGTGCCCTAACGCTAAAACAACGAGCGCGTGAAGCCTGGTATAACCAACAGCGGGTCGAACTAACCAGCTATGAGTTTGATTTGCTGTGGATGCTGGCACGCCATGCCGGCCAGACAGTAAAGCGCGAAGCCATTCATCAACAGATAATAGGCCGCGAATACGACGGTCTGGACCGCACCGTAGACGTACGTATTTCCCACCTGCGGCGTAAACTGGGTGACAACGCCGAAACGCCTTTTCGTATTAAAACAGTTTGGGGCAAAGGCTACCTGTTTGTTGCCGATGCCTGGTAGCAGAAAAAGCTGACGCCATTATGCAGCGCTTATTCTGGCATTTTTATTTGTTTATATTTTTGGTACTGCTTGGTCTGGGCTGGGCGGTAGAACAGCTATGGCAACAGTGGCAGCCTGCTGCCGAACCTGGTTGGTTGGCAAGCTACAGTGCCTTGCTGCAACAACAGGTGCAGCAAAATGATATGGACTGGGCCGGGCAAGCCGGGCTTACTGCCGTCAAGCTGCCGCTGGACTCCGTCAGCTGGCTGGTACATGAGCAACAACAGCTGCAAAACGGTGAGGTTATCGCGCTGTTTGAAACTGACAAGGTGTATTTTTATTATCAGTCTGCCACCGATTTATGGCGCTTTGGCCCGGTAGCGCTGGTACAGGACGATGGTGCAACCTGGTTTAGCTTGCTGTTTTTTGTGCTGTTGGCCATCGCAATTGCACTCTGGCTGTGGCCGGTGGCACGGGATATCGCCAAGCTGCAACAACGATTACAGCAGTTTGCCGGCAACCCTGATACACCGCTTAATTTGCCGGCGCATTCTTTTATCGCCCCGATTGCCAGCAGCTTTCAGCAGATGAGCGATCAAATCCGCGATTTGGTGACCTTGCAGCGCGAAATGACCCACGCCGTATCACACGAATTACGCACGCCAATAGCCCGGCTCAGCTTTGCGCTGGAAATGGCAGAGCAGCTGCCAGCAACAGATCGCAGCGCCATGTTGCAGGACGTGCGTGAATTGCAGCAGTTGGTTGACGAAATTCTTGATTATGCCAGGCTGGAAGCCGGCCAGTTACCGTTGCAGCTGCAACAGGTAAACCTGACGGAGCTGCTGACAAACCTGCAGGAAAAGCTAACGCCTTTGCCCGGTGCAGCTATTACCTTGCAACTGCCAGACAGTGCTATCTGTTATTGCGACGGCCACTATCTTGAACGTGCAGTGCAAAACTTGCTGGTTAACGCCAAAAAATTCGCCCGCAACCAGATCAGACTAAGCCTTAGCAACGCAGCGCAGCACTGGCTAATTACCGTTGACGATGACGGCCCCGGCATAGCGCCGGCGCAGCGCGAGCAGGTGTTACAGCCGTTTTATCGGATTGAAGCCAGCCGTAATAAGCAGGCTGGTGGTTTTGGATTAGGTTTAGCCATAGTCCAGCGCGTTATGCACTGGCATCAGGGCTCTGTGCGGATCAGCGAGTCGCCGTCGGGCGGCGCCCGCTTCGAGCTGCGCCTGCCACTACGACGTTAATATCCTTATAAACCGAGGTTTTTCAAAAAGTCGTCATCAACTTCAACGTCAGCACTGACGGTGTTCTCCGGCGTATAATTTTGTGCATTGGCCAGAATATCATCCGGATGCTGTTGTTCTACTTTGTCGAATTCGTGTAACTGAATAAACTCGGTTTTGTCCATCGCCAGTTCCAGATAAAAAATATTGTGTTCTGGCGTACTAAACGTGACCCGCCGGGCCTGCGGCTGATCCAGCTGGGTGTTGATCAGGATTTGCACCTGTTTATTAATCGCCATCATTTTAGGCTGGCTTTGATTGATTGACGTTTGCAGATCGTAACGCACGGTGTTGGTAAAATCGCCGACAATCTGGTTCATCAATTCGCCCATCACATTACCCACTTCGTCGGAGGTATGAAACTGTGCCAGTTCCGACTCAGGCATACCCATGCTCATCAGGTACTTTTTATAAATTTCCATCGCAGCCTGGGCGGTAAAGTTAATAATGACCAGGCCGGAAAAACCGCCATCAAACAGCACAAAGCAGCCCAGATCCGGCCGCAGGCAGGTTTTCTGGATTTTTTGCACCATAGGTGAATAGTCAACATTATGGTTGCCGGCGCCAGCCAGCACCTTGGTTACAGACTGACACAGAGTCAACAGTATTTCGTCTGTGGTAATAATTTTAGTTTTTTTCATGCCTTCTTCCTGTACAGCGCAGTTCACCTGAGTATAAGCGCTTTAACGTATTTCACTAGTGCGCTGAGCTGAGGATTTGCTCCAGTTCACCGCTACTTGCCATCTGTTGTAAGCCCGCATTAAAAGCCGCTGTCAATTCAGGCATCCAGCACGCCGCCGGATAACCTTGCTCCGCAAACAGTGGATGCAGCTGTATTGGTTGCTGCGGTGCCTGCTGCGCGGCCAGATATTGCAACACCCGGCGCTCGCCGATAACGACATCAACCCGGTGGTTAAATAACAGTTCCAGCTGGCGCTCGCGCTCGGCCATTTCGACATAGCTGGCCTGTGCTACCGCCTGCTGAAATTGCTCGCCTAAAACCTGTTGTGCCTGCTGATAAGCGACAATGCGCAACGTCGACAACTGTGATATTGAGGTTAACTGCAGCTCGCGTGACGCCAGACTGACGGCAACGTCCTGAAATGGCAGATAGGCAGCAGTGTAATAAGCACCGTCAATCTGCACCGCCACCGGTGACGCGCAATCGAGCTTCTTATCACTGAACTGCTTTAACAACCTACTGTAACTGTGTAATTCATAGCTGACTTCGTAGCCGGCCCGGCTGAAAATGCGCGATACCAACTGATATTCTAACCCGGTAAGTTCGCCATGCTGATCGTAATACGACCAGGGAGCCGATAAATGTAAACCGATACGCAGAGGCTTGGCCGCACAGACAGGCAGAGAGCTTAGCAACAACAATAGCAACATGTAGCTGCACTTAATCAAAACATCACTCCGAACGGTTCTATCGCGCTATTACAATGTTTTATCCGGCTAAAAGCAAACTTCTTCGCCCGACAGACACATCTGCTAACGTTTTTTTACCGCTTCGCATTAGCCCCTCTGGCAAAAAAACCTTATTATAGCGCGCCGCAAATTAATGAGTTGACCACCGATGACTGCCAAACCTGCAGGCTGGATTATAGTGTTACTGGCCGCTATCGTAGCCACCACGCCACTGGCCATCGATATGTATTTACCGGCTATGCCTTTGATGGCGCAGCAACTTAATACCTCCATCGGCATGGTGCAGCAGTCGCTCAGTATCTTCTTAGCCTTCTTTGGTATCAGTATGTTGTTGTGTGGCCCGCTGGCAGACAGCCTGGGCCGCCGGCCACTGGCCATTTTTGGTTTAACCGGTTTTGTGCTGGCCAGTATTGCGCTGAGCCTGGTGAGCAGTATTGAGTGGTTTTTGTTTTGGCGTGCCATACAAGCGCTGTGTGGCGCTGCAGCCACAGTAGTGGTACCGGGAATTGTCCGGCATATCTATCAGGAACATACCGCGAAAGGGATGTCCTACGTGTCAATGATCATGATGCTGGCTCCGTTGCTGGCACCGGCCATTGGCAGTGGCATTCTATGGCTGGCAAACTGGCAGATGATTTTCGTTACCCTGGCCGCTTATGCTGCACTGGTATTACTGATAAGCATTAAGGCGCTACCGGAAATTAAAGCCGCTGACAGCCCGAAAAAAATTGCTCTGCTGGCTGGCTATAAAATTGTGTTTGCCAATAAATCGGCATGGCCGGATATTGCCACCTCAATGTTTGCCTCGTTCTCGTTTTTTTGCTTTTTAACCGCCGTGCCCTTTGTCTACATTCAATTTTTCGGTGTCGATGAGCAGCAGTTCAGTGTGTTATTTGGCTTTAATGTGCTGATGTTAATGCTGGCAAACCTGATCAACAGCCGGCTGGTAACCAGACTGGGGCCGCAGCGCATGCTACGCGCCGGTCTGGCTCTGGCTTTAGTTAGCGCCAGCGCACTGACCTTCTTTAGCCTATGGCAACTTGAGCTGTACTACACCGTTCTGGCAATAGCCCCGCTAATGGCTTGCTTAAGTTTGATTGCCACCAATGCCGATGCGATGATCCTGATGAAATTTCCCGATAACAGCGGCAGCGCTACCGCTGTAATTGGTACCCTGCGTTTTGGCATTGGCTCCCTGGCCGGCCCGTTACTGGCGTTATTTTATACCGGCACTGCGGTACCTTTTGCCTTGCTGATGTTAGCCGGAGTGCTGTTGATAGCCGTTAGCCAGCTTTGGCATACGTCCGGTAACCAAACTGCCGGCTAGATTTTACAAGCGCCCCCGCTGCATTCATCGTCGTCGTCACCAAACTGCGGCTCAACCGCACGATCTTGCAGGGCTTGCTGCTGTTGTTCAACATTTTGCTCTGCCTGAGCAAAATCCAGATGATCCAGGTCGAAATCTAAATCTGACATTATTTCTACTCCGCTGTAGTTAACCTGGCAAAGTGTAGCAAAAGCCCAGCAGGGTCAAAAGCAGATTTATCCGATGCGCCTGTGGCATGAACTTGTTAGAATAGCCGGCAGTTTACGCCCTACCGCCTGCAGGAGCCCGCATGACAACTTTAACCATTCAAACCCCGGATGATTGGCATTTACATTTTCGTGATGGCGATATGCTACGCGAAACCGTGCCGGCGACAGCGCGCCAGTTTGCCCGCGCCATAGTAATGCCTAATTTAGTGCCGCCGGTGACCACAGCGGCATTGGCAATAGCATACCGCGAGCGTATTCTGGCTGCACGTCCAGCCGGTAGCCACTTTGAACCCCTGGTAACCTTATACCTGACCGATAAAACCAGCGCGCAGGATATTATTGATGCTAAAGCCGCAGGTGTAGTGGCTGCCAAGCTGTATCCAGCCGGGGCCACCACTAACTCCAGCCATGGCGTAGGCGCACTGGACGCGCTGTATCCGGTGTTTGAAGTGATGGCCGAGCAAGGCATGCTACTGCTAATTCACGGCGAAGTAACTGAGCACGAGATTGATATTTTCGACCGCGAAAAAGTGTTTATCGACCGTTACCTGCAACATATAGTGGCACGTATTCCCAGCCTGAAAGTGGTATTTGAGCATATCACCACCGCCGACGCCGCCGCGTTTGTCGCCGAAGCCTCTGCTAACGTTGCAGCTACCATTACACCGCAGCATTTGTTGTTAAATCGCAACGATTTGTTGGTGGGCGGCGTAAGACCACATAATTATTGTCTGCCGGTGTTAAAACGCCGTACCCATCAGGAAGCTCTGCGTGCTGCAGTAGCGACCGGTTCAACTAAGTTCTTTTTAGGCACAGATTCAGCACCACACGAAAAGCACCGCAAAGAATCAGCCTGCGGGTGCGCCGGTTGTTACAGCGCGCACAGTGCCATTGAATTATATGCTCAGGTATTTGATGATTTGGGCTGTCTGGACAAGCTGGAAGGTTTTGCCAGCCATTACGGCGCCGATTTTTACGGTTTACCACGTAACAGCGGCACTATAACGCTGCAAAAACAGCAGTGGCAGGTACCCGCTGAAATCAGCCTGCCAAACGGTAACCCTATAGTGCCGTTTTATGCCGGCGAAACGCTAAACTGGAAGTTAATCTGATAACACCCTCTGCAGTGCTGAACTTTAGTGCTGCAGAGCGTTTTCGTATTCCTGATAAAACTGATCAAATTCCTGCGCCGACATTTTCAGCACCACATCGGCGCCGGTAAAATACAGCTCGCCTAAATTCTCAAAATAGATTGGCTGACCAAAGCTTTTTGGTGAGACCGTCAGCGCGGTTTTGCTATCCCGCAATACTCCTTCATCACGAATCCACATACGCTTATCCTTAAACATCCGTTTTATGTGACCGCAGACATTTTACCTATTAACGCCACCGTGTAAATAATATTTATACAAAAAAACAACCTGAGCGTACGTTTATTTAAATTAATATTGGGCAAGCTTTGTTCACCAAGTTACACTAACTGAGTTTTTAATCATCACATTTTCGAGAAGGAAGATGTCTGGACCTCTCTATTATTGAAGGCTCCGCATGCCGTTCTACTTACTTATAAGCGCTTGATAATATTTTAATAAATGAGGAATGTATGAAAATTAGGGTGTTGCTGTTACTTGGTATAATCTTAGCTGGCGCTGTATCGGCGGTATTCTACTTCACATCAGAACATCGGCAAGATGGCGATAACAGTGCTCTGCAAACACAAGCAGTTGAACTGAAGGATGATAGTTTAAAACATAAGAGCCGCGAAAGTACCGCAAAAATCAGCGAGACCAAGATGTCTAGCCGCAATGCTGCAGATCAGCAGTCTGAATCAGAAACAAACAACGATCACAGAGCAGATCCCGAACCTTTTTATAGCAAACTCACAACCGAAAGCGAGATTAACTCTTATTTCATCCGAAATGACGACGCAATATATGAAAAAACTCTAGTATCTTCATTTCAAACCCAAGACTTCAATCAATTTATCATGTCTCTTGACTCGATAGCCAAAGACTACACCGCAATTGAAAACGAACAGCAGTTAAGTAATTATCTACTTCAACACTATGGTTCTCGAATTAACAACGAGATATATAGTTGTGCGGGCAGGATCTGTGCAGTGAGTTTTAATTATGCTTCAAACCGTGATACAGAAAGTTTTAAAACATTAAATGAGGCCGGCTCATACTTTAGTTTTTACAGCACTAGCCTGGACGAGCATGGTAACCCTGTGATGAAAGCAATACTGATAACTACTGAAGCTGCTGAAAGTCTCACAATTGCAAGGTAATGAACTCGTCGCCTCCGACAAGTTTTGCATCCTTTAGTCCAGGTTAATTTTTCAGGTAGCTAAGCAGGCGCTCCAGCGCGCGGTAACTTAGCGCCTCCATTAAATGGGCGCGGCTGATCTGCGTTTGCTGTTGCAGATCAGCGATGCTGCGCGCCACTTTAATAATTTTGTGGTAGGTGCGGGCCGACAGTTTAAAGCGGTGGATGGTGTCTTCCAAAAACCGCGCATCGGCCTGTTGCAGCGGGCAAAAGTCAGCAATTTCACTGCCGGTTAAACGGGCATTGGCCTTACCCTGCCGCACCAGCTGCAGCTGCCTTGCCGCTAACACCCGCTGACGCACACTGGCGCTGCTTTCTTCCTGAGTGTGTTGGCTTAGCATGCCCTTGGGCAGCAGCGGTACTTCTATTTGCAATTCAATACGATCAATAAAGGGGCCGGATAAGCGGTTTAAATAACGCATCACTTGCTCGGGCGTGGCGCGGCCATCCTGATGATGGCCGGTAGGGCTGGGGTTTAATGCCGCCACCAACTGAAACTGTGCCGGAAATTCTGCCTGGCGTGCGGCGCGGCTGATATGCACCACACCGGTTTCCAGCGGCTCGCGCAGTACATCCAGTACCTTACGCGGAAATTCCGGTAACTCGTCTAAAAACAAAATGCCATGATGCGACAAGGAAATTTCACCTGGCCTGGGCACAGAACCACCGCCAACCAAAGCGACCGCCGAACTGGTGTGATGCGGGCTGCGAAATGGCCGTTGCTGCCAGTCGGTTAAATTGCGTTTAAGGCCGGCAATCGAATAAATCGCTGCGGTGGCCAATGCTTCCTGCTCAGTTAACGGTGGCATTATGCCCGGCAGGCGCTGCGCCAGCATCGACTTGCCGGTACCGGCCGGACCAAGCATCAACAGGTTATGCTCGCCGGCAGCGCAAATTTCCAGCACGCGCTTGGCATGCGCCTGGCCTTTAACATCAGCCAGATCAGGCAAATGCTGCTGCTCGCGCTGCGGCAGCGCCGGTATCGCCGGTAGCGGCTGCTGCGCCAGCAAAAAGCTGTGTACCTGCAGCAAGTGCTCTGCTCCATGCACCGCCACTTTCGGCACTTGCTGTGCCTGCTGCGCATTTAACATTGGCAGCACAACTTCACGGCCGGCATCGCGGCAGGCAATAGCAACCGGAATTTCGCCGACTATGGTGCGGATCTCACCAGACAGCGCCAGTTCACCGCAAAACTCATAACCGTTAAGGCTTTTCTCTGCCAATTGACCGGAAGCAACAATAATACCCAGCGCTATCGGCAAATCGAAGCGGCCGCCTTCTTTGGGTAAATCTGCCGGGGCTAAATTGACGGTAATTTTACGGTCGGGAAAGGCAAAGCCACTGTTTACCATAGCACTGCGAACCCGGTCGCGAGACTCTTTGACCGACGTTTCCGGCAGGCCAACTAACTGAAATGCCGGCAGGCCATTGCTGATATGTACCTCTACAGTAACAAGAGGCGCGTCCAACCCATGGCGGGCGCGGCTGAATACAACGGCCAGTGACATCCCTGTCTCCTGCGCACAAAAAAAGATAATTAATATTTGCTCAATTGTTAATATTAAGCAAGTAATGTGCGGTTATTTAGTCAACAAAAGGCGGCGCCGGCTTGCCAATGTAATACCATCACTTAAACAAAAGCTTATGCTAAGCTTGATGCTAAACCCTAACCGGCCTCAGGCCAGGTAACCAGTGCGCCAAGCCGCCGGAGGATAGATGACCGTTTCAGGTTTTGCCCTTAGTTTACGCTACCCAAAAACAGCGGCGTTGTGTTGTTTACTGCTGATAGTGCTGTGTAGCCTTGGCATGCAAAAGCTGTATTTCCGTGGCGATTACCGTATCTTTTTTTCGCCGGATAATCCGCAGTTACTCGCCTTCGAGCAGATGCAACATAACTTCAATAAGAGTGATAATCTGCTGATTGGCATAGCCCCCCGCGATGGCCAGGTATTCAATAGCGAGATATTAACACTGGTACACCAGCTAACCGACGCAGCCTGGTACACCCCCTATGTTACCCGGGTAGACTCCCTGACAAACTACCAGCACACCGAGGCAGCAGACGACGATTTACGGGTGGCCGACTTGTTGTTTGACCCTGCCATCCTTAGCGCCAACTCGCTTGAACGAATACGCCAGATTGCGTTACACGAGCCGGTACTGGTCAATCGGCTGGTTTCCCCCAGCGGGGCAGTAACGGCCATTAATATTACCGTACAGCTGCCGGAAAAAAACCAGCAACAGGAAGTTATGGATGTCTGGCACTACGTGCGGCAGCATCTTGATAGCATCGCTAAAGACTACCCCAACGTCGATTTTCATCTGACCGGTGTCATAGCACTTAACCAGGCGTTTGCCAGCGAAGCCGAGCAGGACGCTAAACAGTTGGTACCATTAATGTTTATTACAATTTTACTGGTACTGGCCTGGCTACTGCGCTCGGTGACCGCATCGCTGGCAACCCTGATTATTATTGTGGTGTCGCTGACCTCTGCGCTGGGCCTGGCCGGTTGGGCCGGCATTTTTCTTAGCACAGCCACCATTAATGCCCCGACTATTTTAATGACACTGGCAGTGGCAGACTCAGTACATATTATTGCCTCTACCCAGTTTGCCCTGCGCCGCGGCGACAGCAAATTGCAGGCGCTGCAATATAGCCTGCAGCGCAATGTCAAACCGGTGCTGATCACCAGTATTACTACCGCCATCGGCTTTTTAACGCTGAATTTCTCTGAAGTGCCTATCTTACGTGACCTGGGTAACGTCACCGCAGTAGGGATAATGCTGGCCTGTCTGTACAGCTTGTTGCTGCTGCCGGTATTGCTACTGGCTTTGCCACTGAAAGCTTCTGCCAAAGTGAACACTGAAGATAAAAACATGACAGCACTGGCCAACTGGGTAATACGCTATCAACGCCTGCTGTTACCTGTGCTCAGTGTACTGGTGTTAGTGTGCGGAGCCTTACTCAGCCTGAATAAGGTTAATGATGAAGCAATAAAGTACTTTGCTGAAAGTACCGAATTTCGCCAGTCTAACGATTTTCTTGAACAAAACCTCAGTGGCTTTACGCTGATCGATTTTGCCGTCGCAGGCAATGACAGCAACGCTGTCAGTCAACCGGACTTTTTGCGGGCGGTGGCCGATTTTAGCCAGTGGTTATTGGCCCAGCCCGAGATCACTCACGTTAACAGCATTAGCGATGTGCTAAAACGGCTGAACAAAAATATGCACGGCGATGACCCGGACTACTACCGTTTGCCCGACAGCAGCGAGCAGGCAGCGCAATTTCTGTTGATGTACGAGATGTCGCTCCCCTTTGGCCTGGATTTAAACAACCAGCTAAACATAGATAAAAGCGCTACCCGTATCAGTACCACACTGCAAAATCTCGGCAGCAAGGAGCTGACCGGGCTGGAACAGCGGGCACTGCAGTATATGGCCGACAATCACCCGCAATATCAGGTAACCGCTGCCAGTGCCGCACTGATGTTTGCTCATATTGGTGAGCGCAATATGGCGTCGATGCTAAAAACATTACCCGTGGCGCTGCTCTTAATATCACTTTTGCTGGTGTTCAGCCTTAAGTCCTGGCGTTTAGGCTTGCTTAGTGTCATTCCTAATCTGGTGCCGGCCATTATAGGTTTTGGTCTCTGGGGTCTGCTAAGTGGAGAGATAAACCTGGCCCTGTCAGTAGTAGCCGGCATGAGCCTGGGCATTATTGTCGACGACACCGTGCACTTTCTCAGTAAATATCAGTATGCGCGCCAGGAGGGCCGCGACACCGAAGCGGCGGTGCGTTATGCTTTTAGCAGTGTTGGCCGGGCGTTATGGATCACCACAGCGGTACTCTGTATTGGTTTTGCCGTACTGATGTTTTCCGGCTTCCGGCTTAATTCCGATATGGGCATGCTTACCGCTCTGATTATCGTAATAGCACTGGTTATTGATTTTCTGCTGCTACCAGCTTGCTTATTGCGCTTTGATAAAACCACGGAGAAAAACCATGTTTAGTTTGCTACGCACAGTCAGCGTTTTCTGTTTAATCTGGCTGGCCTTGCCATTGCTGGCTGATGATGCCGCCAAAGGCCGGCAAATAGCCGAAGAATTTAAACAGCGTGATCGTGGCTGGGGCGACAGTGAAAGTGAGCTTCTGATGATTTTACGCAACGCCGCTGGCCAGCAAAGCGAAAGACGGATGCGGACCTTAAGCTATGAAATGCAAGACGATGGCGACAAAGCACTGACCATTTTTGATGAGCCGCGCGATATCCGTGGCTCGGCATTTCTCAGCCATTCGCACCCTAATGCAGAAGATGATCAATGGCTATATTTGCCCAGCTTAAAACGTACCCGCCGCATTGCCAGCCGCAATAAGTCCGGCCCTTTTATGGCCAGTGAATTTGCCTATGAAGATATGACCTCGTTCGAGCTGGAAAAATTTGCCTTTAACTACCTGCGCGATGAAAACCTGAACGGCGAGCTGTGCTTTGTCATAGAACAAAAACCAACAGACAGTTTCTCCGGTTACAGCACCACTCACGTCTGGATTGATCAACAGCACTACCGGCTGCAAAAAGTCGATTACTATGATCGCAAAGGCAGTTTACTGAAAACACTTACACTACATGATTATCAGCAATATCTGGATAAGTTCTGGCGGCCGCACCGGATGACAATGCTTAACCACCAAACCGGCAAGAGCACGGATCTGTTACTGCAATCTATCCGCTTTGGCACTGGCCGTGTCGAAGCCGATTTTGACGTTGCCGCTTTGGAGCGGGTGCGGTGAAACCATTTTGGCCAGTGCTGATCTGGCTGCTGGCAGCATTTGCCATAAGCCCGTCAGGCCGTGCTGACAGTACAACTGACAGCATCATTGTTGCGCCGGGCGAAACCCTGTGGCGTATTGCCAGCCGGGTAAGACCGGATAACGATGTGGCCATGGTGCAGGTTATTTATGCTCTGTGGCAGGCCAACCCTGCTCTGCAACAAGCGCCGTCGCTACACCAGCTGGCCAGTGGCAGTCTATTGCGGCTGCCATCACGCGAGCTCATGTTACAAACACCGGTGGCTAAAGCCCGCCACTGGTACAATCAGGCTCTGTCAGCTGTGGCTATGGCTCCGGCCGTGCAGCCAGCACGGGCCACCACTAAGGTAGCAGCCAAAGCTGTAACTACTGCCACCAGCGAAGTTAGCCAGGCAACCAGCACCGCTGCCAAACCTGAGGTCGTCAGTAGCACAGCTGCACAACCTGTCATGCAGGATACTAAGCCGCCAGCACCCGCTATGCCCTGGTATCAGGATATTCAGGCGGATTACACACTGGAGCTACAGCAACGCTACTTTAGTGCCGATGGTGCGCAGGGCCAATCACGCCATCATAGCAGTGCAGCCTTTAGCGCCGAATGGTACTGGCAAAGTGCTGATCGCCGCCATCAATTGGCTTTACAGCCCTATATGCGTTGGGACGCACGCGACACCGAACGCAGCCTGCTGGATTTGCGACAGGCTTATTGGCAATACGTTGGTGACGGTTACGATATTAAAGCCGGCGTCGACATAGTATTTTGGGGCGTGACCGAGTCGCAGCATTTGGTTGATGTGATCAACCAAACCGATATTCTGGCCGATATTGATACTGAAACTAAACTGGGCCAGCCCATGCTGAACTGGAACCTGCATGGTAGCAACGGCAGCCTGGCCTTGTATTTATTGCCTTATTTTCGTGAGCGGCCTCAGGCAGGCCCGGACGGCCGCCTGCGACCACCGATGTTGGTCGACAGCAATAACACACTTTATGAGTCTGGCCAGCAAGACAAAAATCTTGATTTTGCCCTACGCTTCAGCCGCCGGCTTGGTGCTGTGGATCTGGGCCTGAGCTATTTTGAAGGTAACAACCGTGACCCGCTATATCAACTAACCACTACAGGCAAGTTGCAACCGGTATATCTGCAAATGCAGCAGCTGGGTATCGACAGCCTGTGGATCTCGGGCAGCTGGTTATGGAAGTTAGAAAGCATCTATCGGAAGACCCGGCAGCAGGACTTTGTCGCCGCCACCGCCGGTTTTGAATACACCCATGTCGGCTTATTCGAGTCAAACTGGGACTTAGGCTGGATTGCTGAGTACCAATACGATAGCCGCGGTCAGCAAGCAACAGGGCCCGGGCAAAATGATATCTTTATTGGCGGCCGCTTTGTGGCAAACGATGCCGCCGGCAGTGAAATACTATTGGGTATACTGCAGGATTTAGACCACAGCAGCAGCCAAAGCGGTAAGCTGGAAGCCTCTATGCGTCTATCCAATAGCCTGCGCTTACGTCTGGATGCCTGGTTTTTCCGCAGCGATCAGCCAACCGAACCTGGTTATATGATCCGAAACGACGACTACCTGCAGCTAAGTCTGGATTACTTCTTCTGACACCGTTACTGTACCTCTGCCTCTTGCACCGGTGCCTCCAGGATCAATTTCAGGTTATCCAGCCCTTGCTGTAAATCTGCGGCGATGATGTTTTCCACATCCATCACCAATAGCATCAAATTCATCGGATAGGGCATATGGCCACTAAAGCCCCAGCTGACCCGGGTTTGCTGCGCTGTTATCGCCTCTGTCGTCATATAGGCCGGCGATACTGCGGCAAAGGGTTCCAAAAAGCGCAGTTCAAACTCTATGCGTTCGCCTTCCACTATGGCTTTAATTTCCTGCTCACCAACCCCAACATCCGGGTTGTCACTGTGCCAGGCCGATACAAAGCCAACAGTGCCGTCTACGCCACGGTAAGATTTCTGCATCTGCGGGTCCATTGCCGCCCATACGCTGAAGTTGTCCTGATTACCGAGAAAACGGATATAGTCAAACACCAGCTGTGCCGGCTGTTGAATAACCACCTGGGTTTCTACTTTATAGTCTTGCTTAACAAATAACGCTGTTAGCAGCGGTATCGCCAGCAGCACAACGATGACCAGCAGTATTTTTTTTAGCATATTGCATTATCCTTATTGTTATACGCTCACAACAATGCCGGCATTACGCCGCGGCTATTTTTCCGCTTAAACATAGCTGGCTTTTTATTAACACTCCAGTCAGCTATGCCAGCGTGGAGATGTCAGCCTCAGGCGATGGCTAAATTCACCAGATGTTAGTAATTTAAACCAAACAGCCCGAACATGGATTTTAGCTAACCACATGAATACTATACCATTACACTTTGGCGTCAATTTTGCTATTACTCTGCCAGACAGTAATAAAACGACAAACCACAAGGACCTTTAATGAAAACTTCAATCTTAACTATCGCCACAGCAACCTTACTCAGTGGCTGCGTGATCTATGTCGGTAATGGCCATGCCGGCGACCTACAGCATGAAGAGCGCAAACTGGCCGTTAACGCGGTCGACTTACAACAATTAGTTGCCGACACCGGTGCCGGCAAACTGGCTATCCATGGCGAAGCAGGCCGCGACACTGTCGAGCTGGTGGCGAATATTTACTACTACGATGCGGCAGATATTCGTCTGTCACTGCAAAGCCGCGGCAAGGCAGCTGTACTGGAAGCCGGCTTTAGTCAGTCGTTTTATCAGGGCAATAGCCCCTATATCGATCTGGTCGTGAAGGTTCCGGCACAGTTTGGCCTGAAACTGGACGACGGCTCAGGTGACAGCACTATCAGCGGCCTGCAAGGCGATTTAGATATTGAAGACGGCTCGGGTGAATTGCGGGTTGAAGGTGGCAATAATGCCAATATTAAAGATGGCTCCGGCGAGCTTACAGTCAGCCAGCTCACTGGCTCGCT
Organism: Rheinheimera muenzenbergensis; assembly: GCF_036984005.1. Lineage (NCBI taxonomy): Bacteria > Pseudomonadati > Pseudomonadota > Gammaproteobacteria > Chromatiales > Chromatiaceae > Rheinheimera > Rheinheimera muenzenbergensis. The sequence continues at coordinate 85,175 of NZ_JALAAR010000012.1, read as the reverse complement.
GCGGGTAGAAGATGGTTCAGGCAGCCTGCAAATCAAAAATATCGCCGGTGACGTAACAGTTGATGACGGCTCGGGTGATCTTACTGTGCGCGCTGTCGCCGGTAAAGTGACTATCGACGATGGCAGCGGCGATATTGAGATTGACGGTGCCGGCAGCCTGACCATTGTCGATAGCGGTTCAGGCGGCCTGAAACTGAATGCCATAGCCGGCGCGGTGCAAATTAACGATTAACTGCACAGTTTTGTTTTATTTTACGCCTGTGCATTTGGCTTAAGGCAAAACTACGGTAGCATTACGCCTTTGTGCTTAACATTCAGGCGTTATGACTACCGATACCGTATTTCCGCTTACCCAGCGCCAGCTGGAGCTCTGGTTTGACAGCCAAACCTTTCACCGTGCCCAGGCATATATGCAGGCCGGCAAGGTGGTAAAGCTGGAATACAACAGTGATTTGTCTGACATCAGCGCTCAGGTATGGGGCGCTGCCTTTACGCCCTACCGTCAATTTATTCAGTTAAAGCACAACGACAACGGCTGGCAATTGCAAAACCGTTGTACCTGTCCGGTGGGTGCCAATTGTAAACACGTACTGGCGGTGCTGTTGCGTCTGCAGCGTGACTATCAGCAAGATAAGCTGAAACTGGAACAACAACCGGTGCGGCAGCTAAACCAGTGGTTTGAGCAGGCCGAGCAACAACTGGCACCGCCGGTTGAAGTAAAAGATGTGGTGCTGTACTTACTGTCTTATGGCCAGGCTGGTTTGCAACTTAGCGCCCGTCGCGTACGCGAGAGTAAAAAAGGCGGTTACACCAAAGGCGTCGCAATAGGTAAATATGATTTAGTCAGCCCGGTGATACCCGCCTGGATAGAGCAGCAGGATTACCGCTTACTCAGCTATTTTAGGGCACAGAGTCTGCGCGATTTACCGCTGCTGGAAGGTGACTGGGGTTATCAGTTACTGCAGCAGCTGCTGGACAGCGGCCGCTGCTTTTTTTCCGAGTCGCGTTTTAGTGTAGAGCGCGGCCCCAAACGGCCACTGCAGTTTTACTGGCAGGAAACCGCCGCCGGCCAACAACTGTGCTGGCAGCTGGACGACAGCGACCGCGATTTTGAATTGGTATATACCGATCCGCCTTGCTACTTCGACACCAGCTATTATCAAATCGGTGAGCTGGATACCGTACTTAGCGCCGCCCAGCTTAAACTGCTGAATAAAATACCACCGGTTCCCATGCAGGCACTGGCACCAACACTAAGCCGCTTGCAGCAAATGTTTAGCCAAACCAGCCTGCCATTACCCAAGGTGGACGGCATTGCGCATATTACCGCGCCCCCCCGGCCGGTATTGCAACTTAAAATGCTGCCGCATGCAGCAAAAGGCCGCAGCGAGCCAACGGCGTTGCTGCAGTTTCAATATCAAAACCATTTATTGCCGCTGGATTTATTTACCGCCCAAACCGAACTGAACCTTAATGGCCAGCAGCTGTTTATCCGCCGCGACCGGGCGGCGGAAACTGCCGCCGTCGAGCAACTGCTCAGCTTTGAACTGGTGCAACTGTCCGCCTTGCCCGAGCCTTACCAGCAGCATAGTGCCTTTGGTACTGCCGCCGGGCCGGATAACCCGCTGTTATGGCAACCATTATTAGATGCGCTGCCAGAGCTGGCTAACCAGGGTTGGCATATTGCCCGCGACGACAACTTTAAGCTGGATATATTAAACGGCGACCCCTACCTGCAAGTACAGGATAACGCCGCCGGTGGTTTTGCTCTGGCAATACAGGTTGATATTGACGGCACTCAGGTACCGCTGTTACCGCTGATCAGTCAATGGCTGCGCCAGTATGGCTTGCCCGACGCCGGCAAACCGATTTGGCTGTCACTACCACAGGGCAAGCTGGCATTAAACGCCAGCCTGATCCAGCCGTTTATTGATACCATTATTGAGCTGCTAAACCCGAATAGGCCGCAATTCAGTATTGACCTGCCCGCCTACAAAGCGGCCTTACTGCCCGGCGAAAGCAGCAAGGATATTCAATATTTAAACGCCCAGCGCGCCCAGCGCTTAAGTAGCCAACTGCATGACTTTAATGGCATTAGCCAGTGTGATGTCCCCACCGGCTTACAGGCGCAACTACGGCCCTATCAGTTGCAGGGGTTAAGCTGGCTGAATTTTCTGGTTGAATTTGGCCTAGGCGGCATACTGGCCGACGATATGGGCCTGGGTAAAACTCTGCAAACCTTAAGTCTTTTGCTGTGGCAAAAACAAAGTGGCCGCTTTATGCATCCGGTATTAATTGTCTGCCCAACCAGCTTATTGGGTAACTGGCTGGCTGAGGCCGCCCGTTTTACGCCACAATTGCGGGTACTACAAATTCACGGTAATAAACGCCAGCCGCTGTTCAATGAACTGGCCGACTACGATGTAATTGTTACCAGTTACCCACTGGTAGTGCGCGACCACAAATACTATCAAAACCAACCGCTTAGCGCAGTCATTCTGGATGAGGCCCAGCATATAAAAAATGCCGGCAGCCAGGCAGCAAAAGCCGTGCGCTTACTAAAAGCCGACTTTAAACTGGCGCTATCGGGCACACCACTGGAAAACCACCTGGGTGAATTAAAATCTATTTTTGATTTTGTCTTGCCCGGCCTGCTGGGCAACGACAATCATTTTAATCAGGTATACCGCAAACCGATTGAAAAACACGCTGACACCGAGCGGGCTCACGCGCTGAAAAGCCGTATTGCGCCCTTTATGTTGCGCCGCACCAAGGCGCAGGTGGCCAGCGAGTTGCCGGATAAAACTGAAATTGTGCAACTGCTGGAGCTGGAAAGTGATCAGCGCAACCTGTACGAAAGTATCCGCCTGGTAATGGAAACCAAGGTGCGCGAAATGTTTGTGCAAAAAGGCGTGGCCGCCAGCCAAATTCAGTTTCTTGATGCCTTATTAAAACTACGTCAGGCTTGTTGCGATGCACGTTTAGTGCCGGTAGAACATGCGCGCTCAGTGCAAAGCAATGCCAAGCTGCAATGGCTGCGCGACACCCTGCCCGACATGCTGGAAGAAGGCCGCAACATTTTATTGTTCAGCCAGTTTGCCAGCATGCTAACGCTGATTGAAGACGAGCTGAACGCGCTGGGCATCAGCTACAGCAAACTAACCGGCCAAACCAAACATCGCCAGCAGCAAATCGATGCCTTTCAAAATGGTGAAACCCGGGTGTTTTTAATCAGCTTAAAGGCCGGCGGCACCGGCTTAAACCTAACGGCCGCCGATACGGTAATTCATTACGATCCCTGGTGGAACCCGGCAGCCGAAGCCCAGGCAACCGATCGGGCCCACCGCATTGGCCAACACAAGGCGGTGTTTGTATATAAACTGATTGCCGCCAACACGGTAGAGCAAAAGGTTCAATTATTACAACAACATAAACGCCAACTAGCCGACCAGCTCTTTGCCGGCGGTCAGGGGCAGCCGTGGCAGGGCAAAGCCGAAGATCTGCTGTCTCTGTTTAGCTAGGCAGACGTGGCAAGCGCAGCTGGCCAAACTATTTTGGCATTTTGCAAAACAGGCGTTACGCTTGATTAATTACCGCAATGACAAAAGGTTAGCCTATGCGCTTATTGGCAATAATATATTTCAGCCTGGCTTTGGCCGGCTGTGGCGGCAGTGATAACGATAATACTGTCAGTGGCGGCGGCAATGTTAATTGGCAACCGACAGCGGGCAACGACTGGGGCATCAGCACCGCCGCAGCTGAAGGCCTGGATGCCGACCGCTTAACCACCGCCTTTAACGACGCCGCCAACCTGGCCCCCATGTATGCGATGCTGGTGGTACGTAACGGTAAATTGGTCGCCGAAGCCTATTATCACGGCCAAAACAGCGCGACCTTACAACATCTGCGTTCGATCACGAAAACCATTACCATGTTAATGATAGGCAAGGCGCTGGAGCAGGGTGCGATAACTTCACTGCAGCAGCCAATCAGCGATTTTTTTGATGCCGACTACGCTGATCTGCTGGGCGACAAAGCCACTATTACGCTGGCGCAATTACTGGATATGAGTAGTGGTATCAGCTGGGATGAAAGCACCGCACAAGGTTATAACGACTGGGTAACGGCCGCCGATCCGGTGCAGTATGTATTACAGCGCCAGGTGGTGACCACCCCGGGCAGTCACTTTAACTATAATTCCGGCACCTCACACCTGTTGTCCTACATTCTAACTAAAGCAACCGGCCTGTCGCTGGCGGAATATAGCCGGCAGCATTTGTTTCAACCGCTGGGGATCAGCCAATACAGCTGGGAAACCCTCAATGACGGGCTAACTAATGGGGCCGCCGGTCTGACGTTACGCGCCCGCGATCTGGCCAAAATAGGCCTGTTACTGCAACAACAGGGCCGCTGGCAATCCCAGCAAATTATAGCCGCCAGTTGGCTGTTACAGGCCGCTGAAGTTAGTCAGAGTCTGACATCAGCCGTCGGTGGCCTGACACTGCACGGTTATGGTCAACAATGGTGGCTGGGCAACAGCAGCGTAGGCGCGGCACAGCTGGCCTGGGGCTATGGCGGCCAGTTTGTATTAACCATTCCCGAGCAAAACCTGACGGTAGTTCTGTATCAAAATTTTCGCGCCGGCGTTGCCGGCCAGTCTGACAGCGCTATGCAGGTTATACGGCAGCATATTTTGCCGGCGCTGCAGTAGCACTGCGCGTTGTTTGCCAGTGCGCTAGTTATTTAGCATAAACACTATGCTTACAAATTAGCCACATTGAGTACAAAGTGTCTCATTGACCCTGTGTCATAGTGGCTTTAGGCTTAGTAGTTACTTACTTCACACTGTTAAGCCGCAGGTATAACGACAATGAAAAACCTGACCGAACACCTAAGCCAGTATGCACGCTATCACCGCGACGAGCGCAATATACTGACCCATTATTTTGGCATTCCGTTGATTGTGATTGCGATTTTCGGCCTACTCTGGTGGCCGCTATTTACCGTTGCCGGTGTCAGCGTAACGCCCAGCTTAATCCTGTTTGTTGTCTCCGCGTTGTTTTATTTCAGCCTTGATCTGCGTTTTGGTATCGTTATGCTGTTGTTCAGCGGCGGCTGTCTGGCCGTAGCAGCTAACTTTGCCGCGCAAAGCGATGTGATCTGGCTCGGTGGCTCAGCGGCGTTATTCGTTATCGGTTGGATACTGCAGTTTGTTGGCCATTATTTCGAGGGTAAAAAGCCGGCTTTTGTCGATGATCTGGTCGGCCTGTTAATAGGGCCTTTGTTTATCATGGCAGAACTGGGCTTTTTACTTGGCCTGCGTAAACCACTGCAGCAGGATATTGAGCAAATAGCCGGTAAAACCCATTAGTCAGCCTGGGTTCAGGCGTAATCGTTAAAACAGACGACGAATAAATCACTGAAGTAAGCGGTAGTGAATGCAGTATTTCTCTTATTTAATTAGCAGCTTATTGCTGCTTATCTCCAGCTTTTGCCTGGCAGCACCGGCTAACTTTGACCAGGCAAAAAAGCTGTCGCAGCAAATTCATGCGCCTGAAGCCACAAGCTTTTATTGCGACTGCGACATTCATTGGCAGGGTAAAAAAGGCCTGCCGGATTTAGCCGGCTGTGGTTATCAGGCGCGTAAAAATGCACAACGCGCCGCCAGAATAGAATGGGAGCACGTGATGCCTGCCTACCACTTTGGCCACCAGCGCCAGTGCTGGCAGGATGGCGGTCGCAAAAACTGTGTAAAAACCGACAGTGTGTTTCGCGCCATGGAAGCCGATTTATACAATCTGGTGCCAGCCATTGGCGAGGTAAACGGCGATCGCAGCAACTACCGCTTTGGTGTATTACCATCCACCGCAGCGCAACACGGTGCCTGCCCGGTAAAAGTCGATTTTAAACAAAAAGTGTTCGAACCCGCCCCTAAGGTGCGCGGCGATATAGCGCGGATATACTTTTACATGGCCGACAAATACAACCTTAACCTGTCACGCGCCCAGCAACAGCTGTTTATCGCCTGGCACAAACAAGACCCGGTAACCGAGCAAGAGCGCGAGCTAAACCAGCGTATTGCCCGCGAAATGGGCCACGACAACCCCTTTGTTAGCGGCGTACGGGAGTGGAATTTAGGCTACAGACCAACGGGGTATGGGTTAACGGCCAGCCAATAAAGTGATTTCATATACTGCTTATAAGGGTTCATCACATAACTAAATGACGGTAACTAGTTAAACCGCGTTAGTTAGTGCAGCCCTGCTTTAACTAAACCGGTGAACTCCGTTTTGCTCATGCCATTGGCATGAACTGTCAAAATGTATTCGGATACGTTGTGTTTTACTACATAAGCCAGACAGCGCTGCGCTTTGCATAAGCTGTACAGTGTCCAACCTTGTAGTTGTTCGGTACTTACATCAGATAAATCAAAGCTGTCGCTAATCTCATCTGCTGTATGACTAAACAACTGCGTGTTTTGAGGGCTTAGGCCACTGACAGCTTTGAGTTTCAGCACATATTGCGGATATAACCGCATATCGACATCGGCCGGTAATTGCTCAGACTCTGCCGACAATACTTTGCCGGAAAACAACTGGCCGGACGCTGTCTTTACAGACAGCTCATCAGCAGCAAACACTGTAGCGCCAGCAATTACCGACGGCGGCAGGTCAATTTTAAAATCAGCACTAAAAGACAATGTTGTATCAGCCTGCGTACTACAAGCTACTAAGATGCCTGACAGGATAAACGCGGATAGTTTTTTCATACAAAACAAATAAGGGCCGTGACATTTGATTTTAAAGCTGCTCTTCTGGACCTTAACAAGGTAATGCAATGAGCTGGCACCCAGTCCATAACAGCTGGCAATAGCGTCAAGTTTGGTTGACTGAGCCAGAAACACCACCCCACTTTATTGATTAGCCATTCATTAGCTTTAAAGCGATAGCCTAAATTAACTAAAAAGTCTGTTGCTGCTGCATAAAGCAACACAGCCCTATACTTCCTCCCAGGAATCGGTGCTGACATCAGTTTTTTGCCGCTCACTAACCTGCTCAGTGTCAAATTCAGGCCAGGCTATCGGAATTTGCCGCACAAAATCTTGCAGCGAAACATAGGCCACAACTTCACCTTCGTATTGAGTGTCCCAGACACTGCCGTTCCAGCTAATAAAATCAAATACGCCAGCGCCTTTACCATAGCGCACTGCCACGAAGTGTAAGCCAGTTTCTTTGGGGCTACCTTTTTGCCAGTTTAAAGTTTGCATGTTTTGTTTACTCATTAAAACGACTCTCTGAATTTCTCTGCGATATCAGCAAGATCAACCAGATAAAGTGGCATGGACCTATAGGTTTGATGCGCATTTTCCAGCACGGCTATCAGCAGGTAGCAATTGCTTTGTATCGCGCCCCTGGGCTTTTTCAACTATTAATGGTTTTACTTTTTGCATGATAGCGATTCCACACCAAATGAAACGGTAAAATACCACACCCAAAGCAACAAAATAAACACAGCATTAACCATTAAGTTTCATATAAATCATTTCTACACCTACTGTCATACAAGTCTTTCTTGAAATCCGTACCAAAAGCATGCAAAGTTGTAAAAAATTACCATCAGACTTAATTGCAGCATACAGGGAACATGGCGATGGACAGTATTCACATTGATGGTTTAGCGGTAACCCCGGTGTCGCTGCGGATATACGAAGAACTGATAGATATTGAATTACCGCATGCTGAAGTAAGCACAGTATTTCCGAAAAAGGCCCATACACTAAGCTATGCCTTTGCCAAAGACGGTATTGCTATGGGTTACTACAAGATACTGTCAACAGAGAGCTCAGCAAACCAAGACCTGACAGTGTTTACCTTACATAAGCAGTAGCCCTTGGTGAATATTATTCCGTCAGTTAAATCGATGAAATCTGCGTATATCATCAGTGATCAGCCACCCACTGCGGCTGAATATATTGCTCTGCGCGGCAAAGTTGGCTGGGACAGCGTTGCACATAAGGTGGCACAAAGCAGCCTGAATAACTCGCTGTTCCATACCACCGTGCGGCTTGATAACAAGCTTATTGCTATGGCGCGCGTGGTCGGTGATGGCTTTATGTACTTTTATATTCAGGATGTCGTGGTTGCCCCCGATTATCAGGGCCTTGGCATCGGTGCCGCGTTGATGACCAGAGTAGAAGCTTATTTGGCCCAAACTTGCATGCCGGGTGCAACAGTTGGTTTGTTAGCAGCCAAAGGCAAAGAAGCATTCTACCGCCGCTATGGTTATCTTGAGCGGGACGGCATAAAACTTGGTAAAGGTATGTGCCGTTTTTATAAGGAATAACCCTGAAATTAGGGTACGTCTCTCTTTAACACGGGCACATACTTAGCTGTTAGATATCTTACTCGCTGGAGCGTACTAACCTTACTCTTCCCAGGCCGTAAACTTTATTGCCATAGTAAACACTGCCGTTTTCAAAGCTCACACGCCAGGCACTGCCGGTAGATTCTTCGTGTGATGTTGCAGACCAATACCAGTCTTTCGCTGTGGCAGGAAATGCTTCTGCATTTATAGTAGGCTGTTCTGGTTCGCCCAGGCACTGAGCATTGGTGTCGTTAATATATTCGTCTTCAGCCCGCTTGTCTGGCTGGCGTTCCCCTTGGCACTGCACCAAGGTATCCAGCTCTGCTATCGATGGCAGGCGCCATCCTGCTTTAACCAGTTCTATCGCTTGCTCTCCCCGGTATCTGGCAGCTTTGCCGCTACATGCCGAAGCCAGCCAAGTTTGCCCCAGACTGCATCGTTGCCAGGTAAGACTGGTAACGGTATCGGTGATAGTGCCATCGTTATTATCTACATAACGAGCATTAATTAACGTATTGGCCTGCGCCGATGACATACTCAACAAACACAGCAGCGTCGCAGCGGTTACTGAAACAACATTAAACTTCTTGATCATCATTAATAAAGATCCCTTTTAAAAATTATTAGCGTGTAATTACCCGACTGATTTATATCAGCAAAGCAATTACTTAGTGAACTACTATTTTCAGATCACTGTTGTAAGGGTTGCGAAAGACACAAACGACAGCAGCAGAGCCAGGCTCTACTGCTGTTATTTATCAGACGCTATAAACTTACCGCTTTGTTAATTGCAGTTACCTAAATTGGTCCAGACAGCCCAGGGCCCTGAGTTCTGTGCCGGGTTGTTATTCTGCGTCCACCAGTTGGCACGGTAGCGTACATTTTGGTAACTGACTTGGTCATCCTTCAGATATACCGCTGCGCTGTTCCATGCCGCTAAGCCACCACAGCCGTTATCCTCTGCGGATACCGTAACGGTTTTACTGCTGACGTTGCTGGCACCATCTGCATCGGTTACCGTTAAACTGACATCGTAACTGCCCGCCTGGCTGTAATTATTTTGCGGATGCTGCGCTGTCGCCGTACGGCCGTCGCCAAAATTCCACTGCCAGCTTACGACAGCCTGATCATCCGTACTCAGATCTGTAAATTGCACCGCTAAGCCATTAGCAGCAAAACTGAAGTTAGCAACCGGCGCGGCATTGCCTCCGCCATCGCAGGGGCCGGTATCACGCCATACATTGCTGAAAACATCCGGCCGGGCGCCGGTAGACCACCAGGTCGCTTCATACACCCGCTGATTGTAAACAACCCGGTTGCCGGCCTGATACGACGTACTGGCACTCCAGGCCGCTACACCATTACAGCTGCCACCATCACCACCAGAGCTAACCGTGATGCTGCGGCTAGCCGTGCTCTGTAAGCCTTGTTGATCGGCCACCGTTAAGCTGACGGTATAACTGCCAGCCTGAGCATAACTGTGGATCGGGTTTTCTGCTGCCGAGCCATTACCATCGCCAAAATTCCAGCTGCGCGAGACCACGCCCTGATCGTCAGTCGAGGTGTCTTGCAGGCTCACCGTTAAGCCATTAATACTATGGCTAAAGCTGGCAACCGGTGGCTGATTGTCGCCGCCGTCACCGCCAAATAAAAATTCGGTATTGGCTAACAGATTAACAGTGCCATTTGTACCCGAGATTTTACCACTGGCAGCATTAGTGTAGATAGCTTGCGCCACCTGCGCTGGTGTGGCATTAGGGTATTGCTGCAAATACAGCGCAGAAACACCGGCAACATGCGGGCTGGCCATCGATGTACCGCTAATGGTTCGGCTGGCTGAACTTCCGCCAATCCAGGTAGACAAGATGTCTGAGCCCGGGGCGAAAATATTGACGCAACTACCCCAGTTGGAGAAGCTGGAGCGGGCATCTGTACGCGTGGTAGAACCAACGGTAATAGCCGCTGCTACTCTGGCCGGCGAAATATTACAGGCATTGGTATTATCGTTGCCTGCGGCAACTACGGTAGACACACCGCGCTGAATTAATCGGTTGGTGGCCTGATCTAACGCCGCCGAAACACCGCCCCCCAGGCTCATATTGGCTACGGCTGGCAGTACCGCATTGGCTGCCACCCAATCAATGCCCTGCACTATCGCAGTACTGGTGGTTTCGCCACTGCAACCAAACACTTTTACCGAGTGCAGCCGGACCTGTTTAGCAACACCATAAGTGCTGGCCCCTATAGTACCGGCAACATGGGTTCCGTGGCCGTTACAATCTTGCGCATCATTACCAATAGTCGTCACTACCTGACCGATACGGCCGCTAAACTGACTATGGCTGGTGTTAATGCCGGTATCAATGACATAGGCATTCACACCTGCACCGGTAAGATCGTAACGATATACACTGTTAAGTGGCTGATTTTGTTGATCAAGCCTGTCAAGCCCCCAGGGGGCATTGTTTTGCTGTGCGGTTAAACTTATTCTTTGTACCGGCTCAATGTAATCAACTTCATCCTGCGCCAACAGCCAATTGACACCGCTGTCATCTGTGGCAATAGCAAAGCCTTTTAACGCATGATTAAACTCAGCCTCTATAGTGCCTTGCGTCATGACTTTAAAATCGTTTGCCATCTGAGTAACGTAGCTCGTTCCCAGCGTCTGGTACTGCAGGTTATTTTCTTTCAATACCACGATGTATTTGTCTGGCACCACCCTGGCTGATGGGGCTTGCAACAAGGTAGCCTGGGCACTGGCAGCTTGACTAAATATCAGTCCACTCAACCAGGCACAGCACAGCATGCTCTTTTTTATGGTAAACATTTTAGTTCCTCGAATTATTATGATTATTGTTGCTTCGGAACGAACCGCTAAAACGCTTGAAGCGGTTAAATAACTAGTCTGTAACAAAAGCTTCCGCAAGAATTCACATTAGATCGGATATCGCTTAAATAGAGCGATTTAACATATGGAGGTTTTAACGTCTTATAGTAAAGATGTTTGGACGTCTTTGTGTATGTAAGCTGACAACCGTTGCTATTACTGCTACAGGCTATCAAGAATGGTTTTGCTAGGGCTGCGCCGGCTTAGCTGCCGCTTTTTGCTGGGTTTTGACATAATGCATGATATTGATAAAGGTATCAGTCCAGTAAATGTCGCGGTTAGCGGCCAGATAGGCCAGCAACTGGGCGTGAGCTTCAGTAGACACCGATAAATGATCACCGCCAATGCCATGAAAGGTAAAGTTAACCATAGTGCCATAGCGGGCAGCCTGTTTTACCAGCGCGATAAGCTCGGCAGCACTGCTGCCAACCGGCGCAATAACTTCTACCGCATGCACATTAAAACCTGCCATATCGGCGATAATAGCCCCAGGTTTGGCCTTTATTGCCACAAAATCATTATATATAAGCGGCAAGTATGGCTGGCCGCCGGCCAGCGCATCGCCACAGGGCGCGGTAAAGGTACGCTCTGTTTGGCCGTCGATAGCGAATAACATGCTGTTGCCCAGCCGAATTTGTTGCACCAGCTGTACTGCGCTTAGTTTATCCAGATCGTTTTCTGCGGCCACCCAGCTACGGCCCGGTTTAGCCGCCGAGCACTGATGAAACAAAGTATGGTTACCCAGCTCGTGGCCCTGGGCCGCCGCTTTGCGCCAATCGCTTAAGCGTGCGGTTAACAGCGGGCTGGATAACTGCAGATAAAAGCTGGCTTTCAGCCCGTAGGCATTAAGCGCTGGTATGGCGACATCCAGTTGTGACGCCAGCGTATCGTCGTAAGCCAGGCTGACCGCCGCTTTGACACTACCGGGCCAGCTAAAGCCGTGTTTTGCTGCAGTATCGGCAGCTTGCAGCATACTGCTGAGGCCTAACAGAACAATGAGTATCAATCGCGACATAGCTAACCTTTATTATGCTGTACGGCGCCGCTGTTATTACAGGCTGGCACTACACTCTACTTCTACTTTAGCGTTAAGTGCCAGGCCGCTGGCCGCAAAGGCACTGCGGGCCGGTAAAGCCTTACTGAAATAGCCTTTGTAAATTTCGCTGGCCTTGGCCCAGTCGTTAATATCTGCCAACAACAAGGTGCATTTAACCACATCTTTCGCCGTTAACTGATGCTCCTGCAACACCGCCATTATATTGTCCATCGCCTGCGTCATCTGGCTGCCGATATCAGTACCGGCCAGTGTCATGGTGCCAGGAAAATTACCAAGCTGGCCGGATAACCACAGCATACCGCCCGCCTTTCTGGCGGCAGAAAACGGCAGAGTGCTATCATCGCCGCGGTACACAAAGCGGCCATTTTTCACTACATGAGCGATATCACTGCTGTTGCGGATATCGTCAAAAGGATTGCTATGCAGGATCAGCAAATTGGCTTTTTTAGCCTCGCCAATAGTACCAACTTCATCTTCAATGCCTATAGCTTTTGCACTGTTCAGTGTGGCGGCCTGCAAAGCCTGCGCCGGTGTCAGGCCAGCGAGCTTTACCAGCAGCTGTAACTCGTGGTGCAGCTCTGGCAGCGCTGCACCATCATCAAATGCATCGGTGCCTGCCGCTATAGCAATGCCATACTGCACCGCCAGCTTGGTCAGAAAAATACCGTGTTGCAGCATCAGCTCACGGTTCGGGCCCTTATTACGCTGCTGCTCAAACACTGTCAGGGTGGCGTCCAGCACTATGCCTTGTTGCTGTATGCTGCGCAGCAAGCTGTGATAATTGCTGCTGTCGAACGATGCCGTTTTAACCGCCTCACTAATGGTGGCATCTTTGCGCCGCCAGGCTTTGTAGTCAGGGATCACCTCTGCCGATAAATCCGGCACATGCGATATCACTTCAATGCCGGCGGCGACCACGGCAGAGGGTTTGTCCGGGCCGATAAAGGCATGCGACCACACTTTTACACCGGCCTGTTTCGCGGCTGCCGCCAGCTGCGTTAACGTGGCGGCCGGCACATCGGCGTAAATTTTAATGCCACTAGCTCCTGTGCCGAGTGTGCGCTGCATTAATGCACTGAAGTCAGTATTGCTATCAACGGCACGCATCCAGTCGGTATGGCCCGGCGTTTCGCCTTTGGCCGCGGCAGCGGTTCTTGGATCACTGAAAAATTCCGGCCCGCCCAAAATGACGGCATAGTAAATGTCCGGCGCCTGGATCAGACCAAGCTGTGCGCTGCGTTTTAAACCCGCCAACACGCGCACATCGCCGGCCATATCGCGCACTGAGGTTACACCACCACGTAGCTGCTTTTGCAGGCGCTGACGGGTAATAGCGGCATTGTTGTAATTTTCCGGTTCTGTAGCATGGTGCACATGAGAGTCGATTAAGCCAGGCAGAATATATTTACCAGCCAGATCTACTATCTGGTAGCCTGCAGGTATCGCTTTAGCGGCCGGGTTTATTGCCACTATACGGTCGTCCTGCAATAACAGGGTTTGATTAGGCCGGATGTTCAGAGCCTCAACATTCACCAGGTTGGCGTTGCTAAGCGCAATATTTGCGCTATTAACCGGCAGTGACACCGATGCCATTGCCAGGGCCACAGCTGCGGTTTTAAGCTTGAAACAACTCAGCATAGTCATACTCACTCTGGTTAGTGTCTGCTGCACTATAAAACGATTTAGCAACCGAAGGCACGGTATTTCACCGCTAAAACCGGCCATCTGCCGGCTTAAATTAGCCGCAACGGCCAGCAACAGCTGACACAGGCAAAATTACCGCTTATGCTAACGGCTTCTTAAGCAAACGGATAAAGGTATGATTACAGCAATTTACGCCGCCCTGTTCGGGCTGATGTTTGTGGTATTAAGTATTAAAGTGGTCGCAAAACGCCGCCAGTTTATGATTGGCCTGGGCAGTAACGGCGAAGTGTCGCTGCAGCGGGCAATACGGGTACATGGCAACTTTGCCGAATACGTGCCTTTTGCACTGTTGCTGATGTTTCTGGCTGAATATAGCGGCCTGGCTGCGCACTATGTGCATACTCTGGGTATGGTATTGCTGTTGGGTCGGTTAAGCCATGCCTATGGCGTACAACAAGTTAAAGAGCCGCTGAAGTTTCGCGTCTTTGGTATGCTGCTAACCTTTGGCGTACTGCTGTTTTCGGCTGTGACAATTTTAGTACTGCATTGGCTAAGGCAAGCTATTTAACCTTTTCAGCTTAGCTGACGTTGCCGCCAGGCCCACTGATAGTAGCCACCTTGACATGACCGGCGCGGATAGCACCGGTCAGATCGCTGTACAGCTGCGACTCTGCTTCGGCAAAGCTAACGTGCAGGCCTTCAACCACACAGCATTGATTACGGCCATGGGTTTTACTTAAATACAATGCCATATCGGCAATTTGCAGCACCTTCTCCCAGCCCAGCTGTGTTTCACTAACACCGGCAAAGGGTAAGTGAATAAAGCCACCACTGACCGTTACTGTAATCTGCTGGCCATCAAAACTCACCGGGCTGCCGGCTACTGTATCCAGAACCCGCTGCACCAGAGTGGTAGCATTAGCCGGCTCGACATTGTCCAATACCAGCAAAATTTCCTCGCCGCCCCAGCGTACTACTATGTCTTTATCGCGGCAGGTGTCTTGTAGCCGCTGCGCCACAACCTGTAGCACCGCATCACCGGCAGCATGGCCAAAATTGTCATTAATGCGTTTAAAAAAGTCGACGTCCAGCAATAAAAAACCTGTCTTGCTGTTATTAACATTATCGCCTTCGCGACGCTTTAACGCCCTTTTTTGCAGATATTCCTGCAGGGCACGGCGGTTATAAAGCCCGGTTAGCACATCGCGCTGCGATTGATAGGCCAGTTGCTTATTGGTTTCAAACAATTTTTTATTAGACCGGCGCACCTTGCGATACAGCTGTAGCAGTAAAATAGCCGCAAAGGCAACTATCACTACAACCAACCACACCAGTTGTTGCTGCAAGCGTTGGTTCTGAAGCAGTTGCGCTTTTAACGCGTTTTCCTGCTCTAAAATAGTAATGTGCTGCGCTTTGGCTTTAGAGTCGAAGCGGTCCTGTAACACCGCCAACCGCTGCTCGCTGTCGGCTTTGCGGATATCAGCTTGCAGCGCCATTTGTTCCAGCAGGGTATCGGCCTGCTCCTTGTAACGACCGGCGGCAGCATAAGCTTTAGCCAACCATTCATAGTAAGGCTCGTATGCTGCTTTTGGCGAATTCTGACTTAAATAACGCATACTGATTTGCATTTGCTCAATGCCGGCATCCGGTTCACCCTGCATAACGCGGATAAAGCCCAGATTTTGCTTAATTAATTGAATACTGTATTCGTCTTGCAGCTGCTCGGCACGTTGCAGTGCTTGCTGTAGGATGACTTTAGCTTCATCGTATTGCTGCAGCTCAATGTAGGTAGCACCGAGATTATTTTCAAATGTTAAGGCCATGCCCTGCTGTTTATCCGCCAGCGCCACAGCTAAACCCTGTTTGTTGACACTGATAGCTTGCGGATAATCTTTCTCTGAGCCGGCGATATAGCCCAGTAACAAATACAGTTCGGGTAAAAAGTTATCATGCTGATACTTTTTCGCCTCGGCTATCATTTGCTCGGTCAGGCTTTTCGCCTGCTGCCAGTTGCGCAGGTCTGTGTGCACATGGGCAATATTGAAGTTTAAAAAAGCCCGCCGGCGTAGCGTAAAAGCATCATCCGTTTCACTTACGGCATCCAGGGCTAAAATGTAGTGCTGCAGTGCCTGTTCAAACTGGTTGTCAGCTTTGTATAAGCGGCCTAATACATTGTTAGCGTAATAACGCACCCTGGGGCTGATGGCTTTGCGGGCATACTGCTGCGCCCGCTCAATATGCATAAAGGCATCATTTAACCTGACCTGATACATACGGATTTCCAGCTCGGTGGCATAGATCTCTGCCAGCGTATCGGCATCTTCGGTAAGGTCGGCCTGGGCCAGCAAATGTTGTAACCGTTGCTCCAGCTGCTCCGGGCTTTGGTGATAAAACTGGTAATTTACCAGATAACTGAGTAGCCGCACCCGGCTTGATATGGCCGGGCTATCAGCATACCGCCGCTCCAGCTCCAATAGCTGCTGATCTGCCGTCTGAGTATCCTCTGCCGACAATAAAACATAAGCATCAAGCGCCGCCTCAAGTTCAGTATCGCGCGCTGACTGGGCCGATAGCGGTAGTGCCAGCAGCAAAAGTGTTAACGTCAGATAACGGCAAAAGGGCAAAACAAGCGACATTGCTACGGTGCCTTAACAGGTTTAGGGTATTAACAGCAAGATACCTTATCACCATAGGTTATGCACATCTTTGCGGCAAAGCGCCGGCATAAAAAAACCGTGCAAAGCGCGGCTTTTTAGTACTGTTATAGCCGCCAGCACGGCCTTAGCGTTAGCGGATTGGCTGGTTAATTTTGTTTTCCAAAATAAAGCTGCGCTTTTTAATGTCCGGCTGTTTTATCGCCAGACCACCAGTGCCCGGTTGTGGTTGCTGAGCCACGGCAGCCGAGGCTACTGTTACCGGGCAACTGTTGTTGGCCGCATAGTACAGCGCGGTTTTTAACATCCCTTCGTTTGCATCACCCAATGGCTTAGTTAAATCATCGGCGGCTGGACAACCTTTAACATCGGCAGCAAAAACCGGCGCCGCTTTAGGCGTAAAACCATCGGCGTAGTCACCAAAGCCTTTGGCATTAATACCACTAAACTGAATAGAAGAATAGGTGGTACCGCAGTTGTCAGTCGGGTAAAAGCCGTACGGCTTACCACAGGTTTGGCCACCAATCTGAATCACTTCAACATCAATGCCGCGCAGGCCATTAATAAAGGCCTCACTGGCTGAGCAGGTGTTTTCTGACGTCAGTACAAATACCCGGCTTAAACCCAGGCTTGGCAAATTAGTTGTTGTCAGTCGCCCCTGAGCGTAATCAATCACTTTGCTATAAAACGGCATCGGTGTTAACGGCTGGCCGGTTACCGGATCGGTGGTTGGATACTTATCGTTGAACTGGGTTTTCTCGAAAATACGGTCCTGAATAATATTGTCACCGGCCACCATATAGCCAAACTGTGACGCCAGCGCCAGCAAGCCGCCACCGTTGTAACGTAAATCAACAATCAGCTCTGAAACGTTCTGCTCGGCAAATTGCTCGACTGCAGCAATCAGCTGTGGCTGAGCATGGGCAATATGGCTGTTAAATTGCAGATAGCCCACTTTGCTACCGCCATTATCCAGAACCTGCACATTTTGCACCGGGCTGGTGCTGACATCAGCCGCCACCAGGTTAAAGGTTTGGCTGGCACCGCCAATACGCTCGAATACAAACTGATGCGGCTCGCCGACTGACGACGAAAACAAAACAGCATTCAGGGTGTCAACTTCAGCTTCGGAGTTTGCATTAACAAAGTCGATGCCATCAATAAATTTCAGACTGTCGCCGCGACGCACGCCAGCCGTTGCAGCTGGCGATTGAGGCTCGACATAAGTAACCATCAACTGACGGGGTGGTGTAGCCGACCGAAGTTGCCATTTTATGCCGTAGCCCGCTACAACGCCATCTGTAACAGTTTGCTGATATTCCGCAGTATTCTCAGCATAATGATACTGATCTTTAGCCGCTCCGGAGTCTGTCGTTTGGGCAGTTTTTAATAAGTCAAAATAATCCTCAACGCTGTAACCGGCAGGGTTTAGATCGGGTAATTCGCTGTACCACAGGTAAGTGCGGTTGCTCCAGCTACGTAACCACATCTTTTCGTACTGGGCACTACCAGCTTTATCCGGATAAGCCTGATTAGTATAAGGATCTGTACCGCTGCGTGGCACCGCACAGAAATTTTTTAACTGGGCTTCAGCGGGGTATACACCGGCAGTATAAGTGACGACAGTGTTGCCGCCGTTACCCGAGCCACCAGTGCCACCACCGGTTCCCGAACCACCGTTGCTGCCGGCGCTGCTGCCGCCGCCACAACCGGCCAGCGCTACTGCTGTCGCCAACAAAGACACTTTAAATAAACTGTTGAAGTAAAACATAATCTTCCTTATTTCTTTTTGTTACATTGCAGCTGACTGCAGTAAATTATTTGCAATTAAAATTGGCCCAGCAATGTAGCAAAATGTAAACAACGTCGCAATATCTATAAAATAACAACAACGCTATATCAAAAGATGTAAAGCAAGGTTATTTTGCCCTGCTCGCCACAGCCCGGCGCAAAATTATTTCTTTTCCCTGTCCTGACCAGCTATTTCTTAGCGCCGGTAACTAAGGTATAACGGCGCTATGAAAATACCAAAACGTATCCAGCCACTGGTTGATGAAGGCCTGGTGGATGAAGTCATACGCCCGCTAATGAGCGGCAAAGAAGCTGCGGTGTATATAGTGCGCTGCGGCGACGATATCCGCTGCGCTAAAGTGTATAAAGAAGCCGATAAACGCAGCTTTAAGCAGGCTGTGCTATATCAGGAAGGCCGCAAAGTGCGCAGCAGCCGCCGCGCCCGGGCGATGGAAAAAGGCTCTAAATTTGGCCGCGCTCAGCAAGAACAAAGCTGGCAAAATGCTGAAGTAGACGCGCTGTTTAAACTGGCTAAAGCCGGCGTAAGAGTGCCGCAGCCCTACGGTTGTTACGATGGTGTACTGCTAATGGAGCTGGTATGTGATGACGAAGGCATGGTCGCACCCAGGCTGGCCGATGTGGCAATGGACGCCGATTTAGCCCTGGCCGACCACGCTACTATGTTGCAATACATTGTCATTATGCTGTGCGAAGGTCTGGTGCACGGCGATCTATCTGAATTTAATGTGCTGGTAGACAGCCTGGGCCCGGTGGTCATTGACTTGCCCCAGGCGGTAGACGCCGCCGCCAACAATAATGCCAAATGGATGTTTGTCCGCGATGTAAATAATATGCGCGATTATTACGGCCAGTACGCGCCGCAGTTACTTAGCACACATTACGCCGAAGAAATTTGGGCGCTGTATGAAGCGGGTGAGTTAACCGCCGATGCTCCGCTAAGCGGCGAGTTTATTGCTGATACCAGCGCCGCCGACGTTGATTCGGTGCTGGAGCAGATAAAAGCCGCCTTTGCAGAGGCGGAAGAACGCAAAGCGCGTGCGGCTGAACAGGACGATTAACTAAGACGCAGGCGGATAATATATAAAAAACAGCGTTTTTGCCCCCGGCAAACGTTTCTGCCCGGCCGCTGATGCCGGCTGAATGTAAACATGCGCAATACTAAAAGCCCGCCCCATATCTTTTGCATAATCAAAACCGGCTGGCAGGTGTTGCATCAGGGCCACTTCACCTGCTTTAGCCAGCGATGAGCGATGCAATTTGTAATCAGGTAGTTGCTGTCGGTAATATTGCAACACTTGCTCTGGGCTGTCTGTCGTCACAAAAGACGCCCCCGGCAACGTGGCATAAGCCTGCTCGCCGATCTCGATTTCGCCCTGCGCCGGTATATTAATCAGTAATTGTGCTTGCGGATACAGTGGTAAGGTTATTGAACTCTCACTGCCCTGACTGCCGGCAATCAGCCCCTTGACCATCTGCTCCATATCATCGGCACCACGCTGTTGCATCCGGGCGATAATGTCATCCATTTGCTGCTGTTCGGCTGCCGTTGGCTCCCGCTCACCAATACGCTCAGATAACGCGTCCAGTTCGGCCAGTAACGGGTCGTCCTGCCCATCATCGTCATCCGTTTCACACTCTTGCCAGCGTGATGCCGGTAAGCCACTGTGGCGCACTATGCTTTGTTGCAGACAAGTTTCATAAGCCGGATCCGGCTCATCAGCCATCATGTCACCCATGCCACAATCGGTATACGTTTGGCGTAGCAGTTGCTTAACACGCTGTGTTGGCAGGTTAATGCATTGCGACAGCCTGTCCAGCTCGCCCATGCTTTCCATCATCGACAACATCATATTCAGTTGTTGTTCTTGCGACGGCGGGTTGGCCAACGCAGAGGCGCTTATTAACACGACTAAAGCCAGTTTTTTCATGCAGGATCTCCAACACCGGTAAAGCTCAAATGCTAACCTTGCAACTACCTTCCAGTAAATATGTATTTACACTTAATTAGCGTTGCAGATAGTCGCCTGTATCAAGCAAATGCCGCATCACGCGGTTATTCCAGTGCTGAATAATAATCTGCGAGCGCAGCAACTGGTAAAACTCCACTGCAGCTATAGCCAGCAGCATCAACAGCCCCACTAGCCAGGCAGAGGTAAACAGTAAGCCAACACCGGCAACCGACACCAACAGGTTAAACAAACCACGTAACCACTGATCGAGATAAAAATGGTGTAAGCCGGCGAAAAAGCACCAGTTTAACGTGGCATAAGTATCGGGATCTTTTAACCGCCGTTTCGCCATCTGATAAAACGCCTGGCGTTGAAAATCCGGTAAATCTGCTGCTTGCTGGCGCAAACGCTCTTCTTCAGCATCGACTTCAATCTGATTTAACATTGCTAAGCTCCGGTACTGGCTCAATACATTTACAAAAACTGTCGCTGTGGCAACAACGGCGGATACGGTTAAACCCCAGCATTACGCCGCGACGGGCACCAAAGCGCTCAATAGCGGTATAGGTATAGGCCGAGCAGCTTGGCTCGAAGTTGCAATCTATACCAAACCAGCGCATGCCGCCGCCGGTAGTGCGGTAACGGCTAATTAGCCACAGCAGCAAGCGCCTGATCATATTAACGACCTAAGGTCACAATCATGGCTTCACGGCTCCAGAACAACCAAAAACGCTTTTGTTCAATCACCTGAAATATAACCTGCCAACCCTGCGCTGCCTGAGCGTTAAGTTCGGCTTCAATTTTCTTTAGTGGTAAGCCAGAAGCGCCCAAAAAGATAGTTCCGCAACCACCTTCGGCAATATGAATAACTTTATATTCTTTATATGCTGATGCCATGTTGAAATTCCTTAATAATACATCAGCAAAACGTTTGCAGATGTTACTGATAACACTACTGTTTTCCAAATCAAATCGCAAGATGCTAAAGCAGGGTTATTTACTGCCTAAAAGTTTAAAGCCTGCCTATACTGACATAACCTGTTTCTACCTGCGCACGGCTGCAGTGATGTTGATATGATGCAACCTTACTTGCTTTGTTGCTACATAGTGCTGCTTAGTAGCTTTAATAATATAAATGCCGAACCGGTAATTATTGTTGATGCCGTAGCGTTGTTACAAGCACCGACCGGCAACGAAGCGCAGATCCTGCATCAGTTGCTGGCAGCTTACCCGGCGCAGTACAGCATTACCGACATCAGCCGTAACCGTGCGCGGGAATGGGTTAAAACCGCCGAAAATGCCTGCATACCCTGGCTGAAAAAAACCACCACCCGCG
Organism: Rheinheimera muenzenbergensis; assembly: GCF_036984005.1. Lineage (NCBI taxonomy): Bacteria > Pseudomonadati > Pseudomonadota > Gammaproteobacteria > Chromatiales > Chromatiaceae > Rheinheimera > Rheinheimera muenzenbergensis. The sequence continues at coordinate 63,472 of NZ_JALAAR010000012.1, read as the reverse complement.
AACAGGATTTTCTGTTCAGCTTACCTTATATGGTAGAAGATGCGCTGCAATTGGTAGTGCCGGCAGATTCCAGATGGCACAGTACGTTGCAGACCTTACAGCAGCATAATCCGCACATTTCCCTGCTACAGATCCTCAGCCTTAAACCTGGCCCGGTAATTGGCATTGAAATTAACCGTAGCTATGGCGAGACACTGGATCAGCTGTTGTCTCAACGCCAGAGCAGTTGGTCTATTTATACCCGCACCACTTCAAGCAACGAAACCGGCAGTATGCTGCCTATGCTACAACGCGGCTTTATCGATGCCACACTGGAATATCGCAAAGTGGCGCAGCGTACAGACAGCAGCCTGCGCTTTTACTCACTGCTTGAAGCCGAGCCGGTTAATCTGGTGCATTTTGCCTGCTCTAAAGGCGAACGAGGCCAGCGTGTCGTCAATTTACTTAATCAGGTAATACTCAGCAAAAGCCAGCAGCCAGATTATCAGCAACTGGTATTGCAGGGCATAAAAGGAGCAAACCAACAGCTTGCTCTGCAGATCTGGTTAAAAGCATTAACAACTGTACCTTAAAAGCCGCTAGCCAATGGGCACCAGCTAAGGTAAAACTATATTATTCCCACTTGATCCCGGATGACTTACCTTGCCCGATGCAGTAGCAATGCCGGTATGCCTCCGATGCTTGTAGCCCGGTTACTGCGTCTATTGCTGTATTTAGCGCTGGTGCTGTCACTTGGCACTGGCTACACAGCAGTACCGCAGACAGAACAAGCCGGCAGTTTACCGGAGCTGCAAATTAGCGCCGGCGAATGGCCGCCCTTTCTGAGTGAGCATTTGCCGCATCAGGGTGTAGTGGCGCATTTAATCCGCGATATTTTTGCAGCTGCCGGTTACAAGGTTAGCTTTAGCTTTTTGCCCTGGGCTCGGGCTTATCACGATAGTGCCAACGGCAAATATGCGGCTAGTGCCGTATGGATGCTGGCTGAAGAGCGCACCAAAGATTTTCTTTACAGTGAACCGGTGCTAAGCGAGCAGTTTGTGTTTTTTCATTTAAAGCAGCGTCGTTTTGACTGGCAGCAACTTACCGATTTGCGCGGCTTATTGCTTGGCGGCGGCCTCGGTTACAGCTACGGACCGGCCTTTGACCAAGCACTGGAAGACAAAGTATTTAAAATGTCGCGCGTCGGCAGTACCGAGCAGAACTTCCGCCGCCTGGCCGCCGGGCGCATTGATGTGTTCGCCGAAGAGATGAGTGTTGGCTACTACACGTTAAACCATCAGTTACCACAACTGGCCGCTGAGATAAGCCACCATCCCAGGCCACTGCTTATTAACCAGAGCTTTTTACTGTTTCCGCAAAATGCTGCTGGCAGTGCCCGGTTGTTACAGCTGTTTAACCAGCATTTGCAGCAGTTTAAGCAAAGCGGCCGTTATCAAAGTTACTTTGACCGCCTGGCAGAGGGCGGCTACCAGTAATGGTTTAATCATCCGGCTGTGACAACAACCCCGCCAGCCCCAATTTATACAACTTACCCACTTTTACCGGCTGGCCTCCCGCCAGCCGCAACAGATCACTGTCTTGTGCGATAATTTTGTTTTTATTCACTACATAAGATTTATGTACCTGTACAAACTGTTGTGCAGGCAACTGCTGCAACAGGCGTTTCAGCGTACTGCTGACTAGTGTCACCTGTTGCCCCTGCCAGACTTTGACGTAGTTGCCGTAGGCCTCCAGCAGGTCGATGTCAGTAAGCAAAAACCGGCGTTTTTCGCGGTCAACCTTTAACACGATATAGGGTTCAACAATTGGCGTCTGGCTCGCAAGACGCCGCTGCACTTTGCTGATGGCATCTAACAAGCGCGCCCGGCTGACCGGCTTCACCAGATAATCGACCACGTCCAGTTCAAAGCCTTCTATGGCGAATTCTTTATAGGCGCTGATCAGGATCACCGCCGGCCGGTTGTGCAGCACTTTTAGCAGTTCAATACCGCTAAGTGCCGGCATATTGATGTCCAGCAACAACAAATCAACGGGCTGCTGTGCCAGAAAGCGCAGCGCCTCCGTCGCGTTGTAGCAGCTGCCCAGCAGCGCAATATCGGCATTGTCCTGCAAATGATGCTGCAGCACCTGATGTGCCAGCGGCTCATCATCGACAATCAAGGTCTTTAACACGGTTCCAGCTCCAGTGTCAGATCAACGCACCAGACACCCTCTTCCATGGCGCTGCTAAAACTATGCTTACCGGCATACAGCAAACTCAGTCGACGGCGCAGGTTTTCCAAACCAACGCCGGCCGCAGTCTGGCGAATATTATCCGGCACAGAATTACTGCAGTGCAGGTGCAGCCAACCGTTTTCCACTGTAAGGCTTAGCTCAACATGACAGCCAGACTGACTTGGCTCTACGCCATGCTTAAAAGCATTTTCCAGCACGATTATCAGCAGCAAGGGCGCGATTTGCCAGCGCTCGGCTTGCTCAGGCCAGGTCAGCGACAGCTGGCATTTGTCGGCGCTGCGAATGCTTTGCAGGGCGAGAAAATCCTGCAGGTACTGTACTTCCTGTGCCAGCGTCACACGCGGCGCTTGGCCGTCGTACACGGTATAACGCAGTAAATTCGCCAGTTGCATTACCATGGCCGGCGCCTGAGCGGAGTTGGCCAGTGTCAGCGCATATAAGTTATTTAGTGTATTAAATAAAAAATGCGGATTCACCTGCTGCTGCAGTAGCTGCAATTCGGTGACACTGTGCTGCTGGGCAATTTCTGCCAAAGCCTTCTCTTGTTGTTGCCGCTCAAATGCCAGGATCACCGGTGCACTTAGCAGCAACACAAAAAAACAAAAGCGAAAATTATCCGCCGCAAAAATATTATGATCCTGTGATGGCAGGAAGGTAAATTCAGCGATATTCATAGGCAGGCTCAGCACTACCGATCCCAGCAGCGGTGTCAGGACAATAATGCTGATAAGGCAACCAGCGACATAGGCAAAGACACCTTTTTGAGCCAACAATTTGCGGATCAGCCAATACCGGTTTACCCAGCACAGCAATAACACCGCACTACCAAGTAGCAAAAACTGCCATAAGTACATTAAAAACATCTTGAAATTGACGATAACGGCTTCGCTGTCAATCACGGCGCGCAGCGGTTGATTGCGCACCGGATCATCATAAGAAGCAAAGATCGCTGCACAGAAAAAGGCCCAAATCAGCATTAACAATAGCAGCACCGCATTAAGGGAAAACAGCCGCGATATTAACTGGAAACGCGCCGTACCACTGCGCCTTGCTAACCAACGGCTAAGACCATAACCACCGCTGGCCAGCGTTAATAATATCCAGCCCTGCCCCGAAAACAGGCTCCAACTGGCATAAGCCGGCACATAGCTGGCCAGCGTGAACAGCAATATCGGATAAAGCACAAAGCCGCTGCACCAAATCGCTGCGGCGACAAGGTTGCGCCGGCCAGCAAAACGGCAACCGACGTAATGTGCCAGCATTAGCGGCGCACTTTCAGCCAGCAATTGCACGCTAATCAGCAGATAGTCCAGGCCACTTTGGCTGTGCTGGGAAAAGTGCCGGATAGCCGCTTCCAGCAATAGCGCTGCCACCAGCGCAAGTTGATTATCGGCGACAGCATTAAGTATGTCTTTAGCTTTGGCGAAAGCCGGGTTACGCATGGTGTTTTCCTGCCAGATTTTTACATAGCGTGGCGCAACCCGCCCCAGCCGTCAGCTAATGGATGACGAAGTTAGCGCTTTTACTGACGAAAGTAAATTTGCTTGCCACATTCCGCCCTTAGTCAGTTTTGTCATGTTAATCCGCTACTTCGTCATCACTGACTTGTTGCCTACTGCTGCAGTGCCTAGGCTGGGCTTAATTTTTTACAGGACACACTTATGCTGACAATTAACCAACTCTCTGTTACCTACGCGGATGGCACCCGGGCCTTACAGGACATCAATCTGCAGTTACCCGCCGGTATGGTAGGTTTATTGGGTGCCAATGGTGCCGGTAAATCGACACTAATGCGCACCCTGGCTACGCTGCAAAAACCCGATAGCGGCCAGATACAATTTGCCGATCTGGATCTACTACAACAACCAGACAGTTTGCGTCAGCAACTGGGTTACCTGCCACAGTATTTCGGCGTCTATCCGCATATGAGCTGCGTTGCTTTATTGCGGCATATGGCGGTATTAAAGGGTATTCATAATAAAGCCGAGCAACAACAACAGATTGACACTCTGCTGCAACTGACCAACCTTAGCGCCGTGGCGAAGAAACAAGTCTCCAGCTTTTCCGGCGGTATGCGCCAGCGCTTTGGTATTGCCCAGGCCCTGCTGGGTAACCCACGGTTATTGATTATGGACGAGCCCACCGCCGGGCTGGATCCGGCCGAGCGCGAGCGCTTGCACGCCTTACTGGTCACTATCAGCCGCGACAAGCTTATTTTGCTATCGACCCATATTGTGGAGGACATTGAAAATCTGTGCCCTTTTGTCGCGTTAATCAATCAAGGGCAGATTGTGCAAAGCGGCCCGGTGCCCAGCCTGCTCACGCCGTTACAAGGCCGGATCTGGCAAAGCCCGCTGCGCCCGGACGACAGCAGTATCCTGCTTAGTGAAAGCTACCGCTTTGGCATACCGACATACCGGCTGTTAAGCCAGCAACAGCCCTGCGCTGCGGCGGTGCCGGTAGCGGCCACTTTGCAAGACCGCTATTTTTTTGAACTGCAACATAAGGCGGTTACCGATGTTGCTGCTTAAACTGCTAGCTGGTCTGGTAAAAAACGAATGGCGCTATCTGCAGCGCCAACCGCTGCTATGGCTGGCGTTAATACTGCTGCCGTTAGCGGCTTATATTTTTGCTAGCGGTATTACCGGCATTGACACCATTGCCGATAAACGGCTGCAAGCGTTGCATATGACACTGCTGATGTTCTATTTGCCTCTGCTGTGCGGCGCTCTGGCACCTGTGGTGTTGCTGCGCGATCACAACCATAACATGACCGAACTTATCCACAGCACACCAGTGCCGCTGGCTCAGCGCTTGCTGGCTAGAGCCGGTAGCTTGTTTTTGCTCTGTGCCGGTTTAATGCTGACAGGCTTTATTGTCATCTATTGCCAGCTGAGCCGGCAGTTTGGTTTTCAGTCCTCGTTGTTGCTGCTGGGGCTGTGGGACTTTGCCTTGATGGCCCTGCCGGCTTGCGCCTTTTATGCCACGCTGGCGACCTGTCTGGCGCAGCGCTTTTGCAGCAATGTAACGCTGTATGCCGTATTTGCCGCGCTATGGCTAGTGTATCTGGTGTTGGCCAATCTAAACGGCGCGCCCATGTTAGCCAGCAGTACTATCCGCTACGACTGGCTGTTTAATGCTATGCGTCTGCTCGACCCCTTCGGCAATACCGGCCTGATTGCGCTGTATCAGCTGACTCCAGCACAGCTGTATGGCGACAGCATTTTTTATCTGAACCGGCTGTGTTACTGCTTGCTGGCAGGCGGGCTGTTTTATCTCAGCTTACGGCTAAAACCCTATCAGCATAGTGTCAAACCGCTGTTAGACGACAATGGCCACAAGCTGGCGGCAACACTGTCTTATCAGGCCGTAACGCCGCAGCACTCCAACGTACGCCAATTGTGGCAGCTAACGCGCACCGTTGTTACCACCCTACTGAAACAGCGACTGAACCAATTGATCCTGCTGGGTTGGACCTTACTGCTGGGCAGTGAAGTGCTGTCGGGTATTAACTATGCCGAACCGCTGGCGGTGCTAAATGCCACCAGTCTGGATGCACTTAACCGCATCGCCTGGGACGTACTGCCGTTTGTTGGCAGCCTGTTAATTTTGCTCTGGAGCTACCAGCTTAGCTGGCGTAACCGCTATAGCGGCATGGCCGAATTAATTGCCGCGGCACCGGTACGCTCAGGCATACTGCTGGCGGGCAATGTGCTGGCCTTAGCCGCGCTGATCCTGTTGCTCACGCTGCTAAGCGCGCTGGCGTGCCTGACGGCTGAATCGCTGGCCAACAGCGAAATTAACCTCAGCCTGTACCCTGAGCTGCTCGGCCAGGTCGCGCTGTCATTAGCCTTGCTGGGCGCACTGTTTAGCGTGTTGCATGCCATTTGCCGCTCGCCGTTAACGGCTGCGGTCGGCTGTGTTGCCATCTTGCTGCTGAAATTTACCCCGCTTAGCAGCAAATTAGGTTTAAGCCATCCGCTGTGGAATATCGCCGGCTCACCGCTGCAAGCGGCCGATGCGTTCTGGGGCTTTGAACAAAGCCAGTCGGTATTCTGGCCCTTTATGACATTTTGGCTACTACTAACCATTAGCTTGCTATGGCTGGCGGCGCGTTGGTCGCACCGCAGTGGCGGCTTTAGCAACAGCAAACGTGGCACGCTGGATCTGAGCAGTAGTGCACTGTTGCTGCTGGCCGTTACCAGCGGCGTACTGCTACACCTGAATATCAGCACTGAGCGGCCGTTAATGAGCTCAGATCTGCGCCAGCAGTGGCGCGTCAGTTACGAGCAGCGTTACGCCAGCTGGGCTGACAAAGCGCAGCCTACTGTCAGCCATATAGACGCAGCCGTCGATATTTACCCGCAGCAGGGTGAAGCGGTACTGGCTTTAGATTACCGCTTAATAAACAACACTACAGCAGCGGTTAGCGAGTTATTGGTGGGTAACTATTCCGCCACAGCAATCACAGATATCAGTGTCAATGTCGCGCACCGTGTTGCAGCCGATGCCGAACTTGGCCAATTTATCCTGACGCTGACTGAGCCATTGGCACCGGGTGATAGCCTGCAACTACAGAGTAAACTAACCTTTAAGCAGCCCCGCTTTTGGCCAGCGGTACTGCCGCAGTTTGTCAAACCCTCTCTGAGCTATCTGCGTGCTATACCGCTTTTGCCAACTATTGGTTTGCAATGGGAATACCTGTTACGCGATACAGAACTGCGTGCACACTATGGCCTGGCGCCGCTGGCACTGGCAAAGCCCTCAGTGTTATTTGCATCAGCGCATGACAGCGGCCAGGATCATCCTACAGCAACAGCCCAGTACCAATGGGTAACGCTGCATTCAGTCATGTCGACGGATATTGGCCAGACACCGCTGACCCAAGGCGAGCTGCTGCGCCAGTGGCAAGAGCACGGCCGTCAATACGCCGAATACCGCACCCCTGAGCCCATCCGCAATGCCTTGGCCTGGTTTTCAGTTGGCGGCAATACGCTTAGCCGGCAACATGCTGATACCACCCTGTCACTCTACAGCCCGCAGCTAAATGCCGCCGCCGAGCTCAATATGCAGGCGATGCAGGACACACTGTCCTGGATGCAGCAACATATAACGCCCTATCGCGCCAAACAGCTAAGCCTGATAGCCATGCCCGATATTGGCGCCACCGGCTATGCCCTGCCACAGCTGATGCTGATTAACTACACCGTCGGCTTTCGCGCCAAACCCGCGCCAGATGCCGGCTTTGATCAGCGCTACCGCCGCGCTGTACATGAAACGGCGCACCAATGGTTTGGCCACGATATTGGCAATGGCGTAACAGCCGACAGCGCGTTTTTAGTCGAGTCGCTGGCAAAATATATCGAGCTAGTATTGATAGAGCAGCGCTATGGCGTCGATGCAATGCAAGCGCTGGTCGACTATGAGCGCAAGCGCTTTGCCCAAGGGGTGCGACGTAATGTCAGCCAGGTTAGCACCATGGTGGATGCAACCGACCCTGCAGATCTGTACTCGCGTGCCACCCTGGTGTTTGCCATCCTGCGCCAGCAGCTGGGCGATGAGCTTATCTGCCAGGCGCTGCGTCAGCTGTGGCAGCAACATGCTTATCCCAGCACACCGGCCACCTCTATGGATTTTGTCCGCGCCCTGCAAGCTGCTGCGCCGGGGCAGCAACAGCTGATTAATGACTTACTGCTGGGTACAGAACTGGGCCTGTTGCTGGCAGACAGTAGCAAACGGTAAAACCTGCAGCCAGCAAACAACTGTTAGTCTGGCTGCAAAGCCGCCCTGAAAGCGTCTTTATAACGGCGTGACAGCGCCAGCTGCTGGCCGCCTTTTAGTAAAATATCGCCATCACCACTGCTGTCGTAGCTGATGCTGTCGATGGCATTGTGGTTTACCGCCAGGCTGCGGTGAATACGGCTAAAACCTTTGCTGCTCAGTTGCAGCAAGGTATTACTTAACGTAGCGCGCAGCGGATATATGCGGCCTTTACTGTGCAGGTTAACGTAATTGCCGCTGGCTTCCAGCCATTCAATATCGTCAGTGCGGATCAAAAACTCTTTATCCAGCTTCTTTACCAAAAAGTGCTCCGGTGCCTTGGCCAGCGGCATAGTGTCGCTATCTTCAGCGCTGTCGAGTTGATGCGCTTCTCCCTTAATCCGGCTGTAAACAAACAGCAGCAACTGATAACCGATAACAAAGGACACATAACCCCAGGCATCTTTGCGGTATTCGTAAAAGAATTCACGCACCAGCGGGCCAAAGTTATAGTTGCCGCCCTGCCAGAGATAAACCAGCTCGCGCATTGCCACCATCAGGCCGACATGCAATAGAGAGAACAACAGACTGCCCAGCAGATGCGCCAGCAGCTGACGGCGGATAGCACTAAGTTGCAACGGATAACGGTTAAACCACCAGAATAGCAACGGCAGCAGTAGCAGCGTGCTGATGGCACTGCTGTATTCCCAGACTATTGGCTCCCACAACTGCAGGTTGCTGCTACCGTCACGACTGTGCTCCATCCACACCGAGCTGGCATTAATCGCCGCGTTAATAAAAAAATAGAGCGCCAGCAGCAGATAACTGTATAGCCCCGGCCGCCGGTCAAAGCGCTCAAATACACTTTTTACTTTTTCACTCATCACACCCATCCACCGGTCATCCCTGTTTACTGCCTTGTGGCCATTCTACGCTACCTCATGCTAGTGCAGCAGCGCACTATCAGGCAACTGAAAACAAAACTGCAAACGCAATGGCTACCACGGAGCTTTACTATGACACTAACTACCGACAAGCGTCGCTACGATCTGGATTGGCTGCGCACGCTGGTCTTTGGCCTGCTGATTTTGTATCACATTGGTATGTATTATGTCGCCGACTGGGGCTGGCATATTAAAAGTGATACCACCAGTACTGTGCTGCAAAATCTGATGATCCTGACGAATCAATGGCGCATGTCATTGCTGTTTTTTATCAGTGCTATGGCGCTGGCTTTAGCGCAGCAACGCAGCAGCCGGTTAAAGCTGTTTGGCCTGCGCAGTAACCGGCTGTTAATACCATTGCTGTGTGGAATGTTTATCGTTGTGGTACCGCAGGTTTATTACGAAGCCTTATCGCAGCAACTAATTGAACCGGGTTTTATCAATTTCTGGTGGCAATACATTAACCCAAACACCGACTTACTGCCCGGGCACCACAGTCCTATCGGGCTGCTAACCTGGAATCACCTGTGGTTTTTACCTTATCTATGGTGCTACAGCGTGCTAGTGCTTTTGGCGGCGCCGCTACTGAATGCTTTGGCCAAATTACTGCAGCCACTGCCTGCCAGCATTGCCTTGCTGCTGGTAATGGCCAGCCTGATCTGTGCCTGGTTTTTTCTGCGCCAGGCTTATCCCTCCAGCCATGCCCTGGTAGATGATTGGTATAACCACGCCAAATACTTGCTGGTGTTTATTGCCGGTTACCTGTTTGCACTGCAAGGCAATTGGTGGCAACTGGTCATAGCGCAGCGGCGTTGGTTGATGCTGGCGGCCATGCTTTGCTACAGCCTGATTATTGCCGACAGAAATGGGCTATTTGACAGCCTGCCCGCCAGTTTCGGTGAGTCTGTCAGCGGGCGCTTGATTGTCGGCGTGGTACTGGCGCTAAACCACTGGGGCTGGATCTTCGCCTTAATCGGCTACGCCGGTCGTTACCTGAACCGGCCAACCAATGCGCTGGACAAAAACGGCTCACTACTACATTACTGCAATAACGCTATCTTGCCCTGGTATATGTTGCACCAGACCTTGATTGTCGTGTTTGCCGTCTGGTTAAAAGCACTGGCATTACCGGTGGCTATTGAAGCAGTCCTACTGATTACACTGACCTGCGCCGGCTGCTGGCTGGGTTTTGAGGTAGTAAAACGCTTCTGGCTTAGCCGCTGGCTGTTTGGTTTAAAAGTGACGCTGCCAACGCTGACGACAGCTAACAGACCAATGCAAAACAACACACCTTGAAACAAATCGGCACTACTTAGGATCAAACAACAGGCTATGCTGTAGGCTATTTTCTCAACCTGACAGGTAAAAAGGATGACAACCCAAGCGACAAGCAGCCCTGCACTTATCCGTGCCGGTGGCATTGCCGCCATAGGCATGGCGCTGTGCTATATCAGTGTGGCGGTTATTTTCTTTGGCCTGTTAGCCGTACCAACGGGGCTGGATAGCCTGGGACGGCTGCAGTTTTTCCTGCAGCAGGAATACCTGTTGGTCGCCATCGGTTGGGGCATTGGTTATTTACTATTTGCTGTACTGTTGGCTATTTTGCTACAGGCATTGCGCCAGGTAATGCCGCCAAACCAGTCAGCCTTCGCAGCGTTAGCCGAGCGCTTTGGCAATGTCTGGCTGGTGCTGATGATGGCATCGGGCATGGTGGCCCTGGTTAGCATGGATATGACGTTACGCCTGCTCGACAGCAGCACCGAGCAGGCGCTGGCGCTGTATAACACCGGCAACCTGCTTACCAATGCACTGGGAGGTGGCATTGAGCTGGTCGGCGGCTTGTGGGTTTTGCTGCTCAGCATCGCCGGGCTTCAGCAACAGCGCTTTGCTAAAGCACTACATCTGCTGGGGCTGGTCGTAGGTAGCTTAGGCATTCTCACCGTTTTGCATACTGTGCCCTATCTAAAAGACGCTTTTGGCATTACCCAGTTAAGCTGGTTTATCTGGTTAGGCATAACGTTATTGCGTGCCAATACCGACGAAGCCAGCCTAGCCCAGTAAATTGGCGCATCAACAGGGCCAGATCAGCCAAACTGGTTCGTTTACTTTATTGATACAGTAATTTACACTCTGGCTAAATTAAAACAGTGGCAATATCAGACAATGAAACTAGTTTTACTCGCTATGATACTAAGCCTGACTGGCTGCGCTACAGTAAAAACGCTACCGGCCAGCACCAGCCATGTAAATATTGAGCATCACGGTAAGCGCAGCTATTGCCAAAGCATACCGCGAGTTTACAGCGGCTTTTCCTACAACTTATGCAAGCTACACGGCGAACCCAGCCGCCAGGAAAACCTTGGCGACCGTTTTAACAATGTGCCGTTCTTTATTATCGATGGCGGTTTTTCTTTAGTTGCCGATACGGTGGCCTTGCCTTATACCCTGTACACTCAAGGTAAACATGGCAATATTGACGTAAATTAAACTCACTTTACTGGATGGTTTTCAGCAAGTGTTCAGTTGGCTCCAGTAGTTTGTTTTCAGACATCTGAAGTTACTTATCTTAGCAACTATTGATTTCTGTTATCTAAAGACCTCAGTGTTTTCTCAGGTTCTTTCTATTTCGGTGTTTCCATTTTGCCATAGTTGTCCGCGTCGGCAATTGTGCAGGCTTCCTGTATTGTTGATAACGCTTAAGCAGTGAAACCATGTAACTGGTAAATGTGGCGGGAACTATGCTTGCATAACCAACTCGCAATTTACTGAACGCAAGCATCAGAGCAACAATCCCTGAGTAAAAACTGTAGCTAATCACTGCCATCTCAATGAATCCGAAATGATTTTCCTCAGCATAGGCACCTATAAGTATCATTGGCTGCGCAATTGCCCCAAACATAACAATATTATACAGCGTGTAATTGCTGGCATAGCCGGCATGTGATTTTTGCAATACCCAAAACCGAGGCCGAAACAGCAGCACATTAACCACGCCAGGAAGCACAAAGCAGGCAAGTAACAAGTAGCCCTCGTAAGCATTTTCAGGCAGTTGGAGCTTTACAACTGACAACCAAACCACAGCATAAAAGCCAACAATTACGAGGGCTGAGGTAATCAGGAACGGTATAAATATTTTTCTGATTTTAAAACAGAAAGCTTCCACTGAGGTTCCATCACTTAACTACTGACTATAGGTAAAGCCGCTCACTATGACATAAGCAACATTAGCCACCACCAAGAGACCAGACACCAAAAAACTCCAACAATGGCGGAAGGAAGATTAACAGCACCATGGCGCAAGTACTCGCAAACCACCATAATGACAACCACCACTGCAACGGCGTTGCTGCCTGCCGTACCAGTTCATCTGTGTCAACCATCTGTTTATTATTCTCATGCCGCCAGCGCGTCATCGGTATTAAAACGGCACCAGCGTAAAAAATGCTTTGAAATGGCGAGATCACCCATTCGCTGAGATAATCCTGATTAGTTTGCCGCAATTTACGCTGGATTGGCCTGGTAACAAATAACGCAACAATTGGGTACGCAATTATCGCAGATAACAATAATCCAAGCGCCAAGAGGTCATACCAAAGTGGTATAGTATCTTCTGTCATAAGCGGACTCTCAATCTATCATACAAACGGCCGCCTAGTTCTTGGAAATTCTCATCAGCGTAAGACGCAGCCATAAAGCCCCCCACTATCGCAGCACCTATTAGTATTTTCCACCCTATAGGGGTCAGCATCAAAGCCATGCCTATAGATCTTGTCCCCCAAGCTACCAAAGCACCGGTACCTGCACTGGAACCAAAACCAAACACCTGAGAAACACCCTCACGCCCACTGTTGTCTGCGTTATAGGCTTTAATACCTCGTAGGCCGACATCCAGAAATAGCACACCACGCCCTAACATTTGCGAGTCATTAACAAAACGCTTTACCGTAGCAACTTGCTGACTATTGGCGAGACGCAGCGTTTGACCATTACGCTTATTGCTACGGCCACTGCGAGCAACATTAATACCACGCTCTGCGTTGAGTAATACTGAACGTTTAGCACTAGCACCTAAGTTAGCTGCATAACGTTGTAGCTGGGTTTTAAACTGCAAGTTCATTTCAGCATGCATCCGCCTTGCGTGGGATTCTTTAGCAGCAATTACCGCATTATGTGCGCCTTTTGTTCTCGCACCAGTAGCTTGAGCCTTGGCCTGACTTGCTTCGTGCAAGTCTAATAGGGCTTGCTGATAACGCACTATAGCGCGCTGAAATACCTTGTATTTGCTGTTCGCAGCACCAACAATAGCCCCGGTGGCTGTAGTGCCATGCTTATCCAACAACTGCATAACCGGTTTTATCAGCTCTTCAGATACATAGGCCAGCGCAACGGTAAGTTCGTCATACTCTTGCGCAACCTGCTGCAAACGTTGAAGTTCTGGAGAGCTAAATCGCTCAAGCGCTTGCAGTGTCTGCCTATCACCTGGTTCGCAGCTCATTAAATACGGCTGGTGCGGCAATAAAGTATTGTCAGTTCTATTGCTGTACTGTCTGTAGTGTTCAAGCAAGTCAGGCTGGTTAGCAAAAATTTGCTCGGCGCGTTCTGTGGTACGTGGAAAGTAAAACTCTGCCATGGTGATGTCCCTATGCAATCAGCGATGCCTTATGATGCTAATTCAAATACCTTTAAATTTAAACATTTTATTCATTTTGTTTACATTTAATTTTGGAAGATTCCTAAACCAGACAATCACATCTAAGCTATGGCAATCTAAAGAAAATTAGCTTTTGTCGGGGCAACAGCGTCATTACTTCCTGTTCGAGCCATTTTTTATTCGTTATCAACGGCGCGAGGTAACGCTGCAAATTATCAGGGAAAACCTCTGGACGCCAGTTTTTGCGCATCCACTCCCCCTCTCTTTCATCTGTGATCGGCAACGCAAAATGTGATAGAAGTTCCACAAGAAGTTCCTGTTCAGGAAGCAAAAATTCAACCGGTGTTGAATGTAGCGGAATATGCCGCAGTGCAATTTCAATACCTTGTTGATCAAGATCGCCAAAATGGCTTCTACAGGAGAAAGTTAGCTTCTCCAGCAAGATTTTGATTTGCCGATCATCAAATCCTGGTTGAAAAACAGCTAACTCATCAGATTCCAGCGAAAAATGGCAATACGCAGCATGATTCTCGATTGTAATCAGTCTCAGCTCAATGTTTAGCCCGCTGGAAATATTCGTAATTTGAGATAACGCCAAATCGGATAAAAACAGCTCTTTGTTCAAACTTTCTTCTGGAGCTATTTCTTCAACTCGCCCACAAGTGAAATGCAACTTAAGTGGCGCTTGGCTTCGGATCCTTAATAGCGAGTTATGCTGAACCTGAAGACCATTTTGTTCAAGAAATGTTAGTGTTTCAGATGATAGCTTTGCTTTAGAATTTTCTTGCAGCAAAGCGGCAACAACTCTGCTGTGAACAACACCTGCGGGGAGTTTCATTCCAAGAGATTCAAGCACTCTTAGTCGCTCTGCCAATGAAACATTGGATACAGCTGTAAGTTCAGCTAAGTATTTTTCTGCTAGAGTACGGGTGTTGTTGCTCAGCCGGTAAAAGGTTTTTCTGCCCTGAGGATAAATATGCAAACATTTTCCAGCCTTGGCCGTGCGTTCAAACTTTTCAAGCTCTCTTGTTGTTGCCCCAAGCTGTGAAGCTGTCAGCTGAAAGTTTTTTTCAGCATCGGCTTCCAACAAGGTTTTTAAAATCTGGATCTGCTTCCTAGCAGTTAAATTCATAATTCTTCAACTAACTGAGCCGTTGCCTCTTTTTCGACGGCAAGCTCTTGCTGCACTGGCTGGCAAATTATCCAGTCTTTTTCATCTACCCAGTTTTGTGCGCCGTTGGCGACGGTGCGGATAGGCACGATATAACGGCAGCTGGTTTGTGGTTTCACCGATGCGAAAATTGGCACAAAGCCAAAGCTGAGTGCGGTTTCAATAATGGCCTGCTGGTTATGCGGGTCGATATCGGCCGCTTCGTCGATGTAAATCGGAATACGGTATTTACCGCGTTCGCGCTCGGCCAGTAACTGGCGGATAAACAACATACCGCACAGTAGCTTAATGGTAATACGGGTGCCGTTAGAGCCGGCCGAGTCGATCTTGTCGAAGTACTCTTCTTCGCCAGCGCGGTTGACTACCTTAAAGCGGATATCGAATAAGTCCGACAGCGTTAAGCCGCCTTTCTCACTGGCGGCTTGTACTAAGTAATCGCGGGCGGCGTTAATATCACGCTCGGCCATGGTATTGCCAGCCAGTAAGTCGAAGGTATCGCCCTGCTCGTAAGCCTCAGAGGTGCTTAAAATGGTATCGATATGGCCCACCAGCAGCTTGCGATCGACAATCTCTATCTTAAAGTCTTTTAAGTTGGAGATTTGCTGGCGCCAGATGCCGCGGTTAAAGCTATTCAGCTCGCGGTGCAGTCGGTTTAAGTCGTTGCGCAGGCCTTTCAACGTCGAGGCCACTTCGGTTAATGCTACCCGGGCACGGCGCTCAATGGCGTCACGCTCTTTATCCAGATGATGGAAGGCTTCTATCAGCTTCTGGTATTTCAGCTCAGTATCGCTTTCGGTTTCAAACTTGGTGATACCGGCGTTGTAGATAAACTGATAGGTATTGCTGATATTCATCTCGGTTAAGCGCAGCTCCTGACAGTCTTTATTAAAACTGCGGATACTGTCAGCTAAATTGTCAAAATCCAGCGTGATATCAATCATATAAGGCGTAACACGGCCGCTGTAGAGCTCCAGTTCGTGGTCACGGCGCTCGCGTTTTTCCTGATCAATGCGCTCTTTTTGCCGCTTTAACTGCTCCAGCTTGTTGTTGAGCAAATTACGCCGGTCGGACTGGCTGGCCAGCTTATGCTGCACCTCATCCAGCTGGCCTTGCACGCTGGCTTCTTCCTCTTCCAGTGCGGCCTGTAACTGTTGCTGGTCATCCAGCAGTTGCCGCATTTGCTGGTAGCGGCTGAAGTCTTTTACATCCTGCTCGGCTTGCAGCATATCCTGATACAAGCGCTCTTTTTCGCGGGTTTTACCGGCTAAATCGGCGGCCACCTCAATTTGCTGGTTAAGCGTGTGCAGGCTTTGCTCTAAGGCCTCGATTTGCTGCTTAATTTGCAGCTTATCTTCGGCGCTGGTCATATCCGGCGCACTGTGTAGCGGCGCTAAATCGATAACGGCGCCCGGCAAATACGCCTTGCCGCCTTTAATGCAATCAGCCAGTTGCTCCAGCAGGTTGCTAAAGGCGCTGTCATCGGTGATTTCGACCTCGCCGCCTTTGGCAGTAGACAGTGACAATAAATCCGGGTTTAGCAGCTTGGTAATGTGCTGTACTTCCGGCAGGCTTAAATCTTCACGCAGCCGTGAATACAGGTTGTATTCGAGGTTTTTCAGCTGCAGTTTGGCGCTTTTATGCTGCTTCTGCGTTTGGCTTAGCTGGTGCTGCAAAGTGGCCAGATTAACGTTGCTGGCGCCCTGTAAACTGTGGCTTAAACGCTCGTAGTCGCTGCGGATATTGCCAAGGTTAGTTGCCAGCTGCTCACTGCTGGCGAGTTCAAAGCGGCTATGCAGCGCATCGTATTGGTTAAACCACTGGCTAAGCTCAAGCTGACGGTTGCCTAAGTCTTTAATCTGGCCAACAAATAAGCGCTGGCGCTCTTCTAACTGCTGCTTTTCGCTGAGTAAATCTTCCAGCTGTACGCTAAGCTCGCTGGTTTGATCGTCAAAGTGCTGCTGATAGTCGTTTAAGGCGATATCAAGCTTAGGTGCAAAAGCAGCTAATTTACCTTTGTATACCGAGCGTGCATCCAGCATATGCTCCAGCGCAGTAACGCCTTCCTGCTGGCTTTCCAATGCTTTTAGCTCGCGCCGGTCACGGTTAACCTTTTCAAAAGCACCATGCCAAACGGCATAGAAGTCGACTTTAGGGTCGCCCAAATGGCGGGCGAATACCGGCAGCAATAAGCGCTTAACGTCCTGCGCGGTCAGCTTATGCAGGTTGAGAATACGGCGGAAAATATCTTTATATACCGGCGCATCTGACACGTTGTTCAGCGGGATCATCCTAAGGTTAATGCGACTGTCGTACGGCGTGGCGCCGCCGGTCAGCATGGCGTTAAGCTCGGACGGCTTTAGCTCAATCGGATCCAGGCCTTTTTCACGCAGCACATGGTCGAGCTTGTTGTATTTCACAATGCTGTTGCCGGCGATAAAGTGGTCTAAATCCAGTGCGCCCTGATAGCAAAAATACTGGTATTTGTAGCCGGCAATTTTACCCAAGCCGGCCACACCGATCACCACTTTGCCATCCGGCAAATTGGCTTCCAGCAGGATATAGCTCTGATCCGAGCCAAAGTAGAACTTACGCGTTTCATCTAAGTCGTGGCCGTCCCACTCGGTTAGGCGTAAATCGTTAATCAGCGGGAATTGCAGTGCATTAATTACTGAGCTTTTACCGGTATTGTTCGGCGCACAAATCGAGGCGGCATGATCCAGTGGAATGACGCATTTGGCATAACCGGCGGTGTTTAACAGCGCCAGTTTAGTCAGGCCGTACAGCTGCTCAGACATCGCTCATCTCCTCAGTATCCGGGGTATCCACCAATAACACCGTATCGCTGGAGTCTTGCGGGGCGCCATCATCCAACTGCAGTAAGGCATCTAAATAGCGGTGCACCGGTGAGAGCAACTTAATATTGTCACCACTGGCGCGGGCTAAGCCCAAACGCAGCATACGGTTGGCCACTTCACGTTTTACATCAGTGGCACTGAAGATATCCAGCTGCTCAAACAGATGATATTGCTTTTGTACAATGGCTGCGAACACTTCGTGATCCAGCTCGCTATCAAACAGCGCCTGTAGTGGATCGCGGCCCTGATCGGCAAAATATTCCACCAGCGCATAAATAGTCAGCGCAAATAAACGGGAGATTTTGCCCATATTGGCGCTGGCGTCATCGACGTCAAAATAGAAGAAGCCGCGGCTGTCGCGCTTTAGTGTATGGCCAAGACCAGAGAATAATGCGCTGTAGCCTAGTTCCTGCGCGTCCAGTTCTTGCCACAGCGCTAAATCCTGCTCGCTGATATGATAACCGCCACTGAGCTTTTTATAGATCTCAGCCAGCTGGGTCAGCTCTTGTAAATCAAGATGCATCGGCCTTGGCCTCCTGCGAAAACGGGTAAAGGGTTAACTTATGCTGCTGTAACGTCAGTTCAACCGCCTGATGGTCATGATTAAGCGCCAAACCGTCTTCGCGGCTTAATGCCTGATACAGATACAGCAGCTCATCCAGCGCTAAATTCGGGTAGCTGTCATCCAGCCAGCGCGCCAGGTTAGTAATAGTGCCGCTACTGCGCGCTTTGTTAAGCACACTGTCGTAATCCGGCAGTTGTAAATTCGGTGCCACACGCTCGTCTTGCTGGGTTGGCAACTGGTATTCGGCTTGCTGGTAATCGGCCAGCTCGGCCATATAGCTGGTCAGCTGATTGGCACTGCCCAGCGAGAAGCGCTGCGAGTCAGAGGCGATTACCACCGGCAGCTGGCTTAGCGTAAGATCAATGCCTTTTTTGCGCATCAAACCCAGCACCGCACTGGCATTGCGTGATAACAGCGTATTTTTACGCAGTTCTTCGCGCAGTGGCATTAACGAGTCGGCACTGCGGCTTAAGCTTTCGCGGCCAATCTGATTCATATCCAGCAAACGGGTGCGCAGCTGCAGTAATAATTCTTTCTCGTGGCTTAAGCCGCCACTGATTTCCAGCGCGGTTATTTGCTCGCTCAGCAGCGCTTCAAGGCCAGCGATAGTGGCCTGAAACGGGCCATTGATATCAATCAGCTGCAGCATCGGCTCAATGTAATCGTCAAAGGCTTCCATCACCGCGCTGTAGCGGCGCGCTAACGACAAATTGCGCTCGTCGGCTTTGGCTTTATCGACCAGATTTAAAATGGCGGTTTCGTTTTTGCCAAAGTGTTTTACCACTTCGCGGATCCGTTCATCCATCTGCCAGATAAAGCGTTTTAGCTCGCTGGCATCACGGCCTTTGGCAGCCAGCTCCAGCTTACGCGCCAGCCGGTTTAGCTCATGGATACGGCTTTGAATATCTTCCGCCATGCCCAGGTTATGCTCCTGCAGCAGATATTCGGCAAATTCCAGCACGGCACGGTTCAGCTCCAGCTGGCTGGATTTAGCCAGCGGGATAAACACTTCAGCCTGCAGCAGGCGCTGCGCCTCTTTAAAGATTTGCTCGCTGCTGTAAGTCGGATTAAAGCGTTTAATCAGCGCCTGTACATCCTGAAAGCTGAAACTGCCAAGGCTACTGCGGCCAATTAGGGCTTCAATAACCTGCCAGTGTTCGTCCAGGCATTTTAATATTTTACGCGGGGATATCATGCGCGGCTAAGCGTTCCTGCTCGATACTTCAAAAAGGCTATTATCCACGGATTAGCGCTAAACGCCAGAGTGTGACGCGACCTGACGGATGACAGCCGCACCGGCTGTTTCATTAATAAGCTGTTCGCGCAGTGCCGGCTCGGCATCCTGCGGCACACTCACTTGCATACTGACATTATCACGGTAAGCAACATCATCCAGCGCGGCCTGATACTGCTGCAGTAGCTGCCGTAAGCGTGCTTCAAAGGCAAAACTAACACTAATACTCAGCTGCACACTGGGGCTAATCATCCGCAGCTCAGCGTTGCCCGCAGCCTGTGATACCGCATTGGAATAAGCCCGCACTAAGCCACCGGCCCCCAGTTTAACGCCACCGAAATAACGCACCACTACCGCCAGACAATTACCCAACTCGCGCTCAGTTAACACATGCAGCATAGGTTTACCGGCAGTACCGGAGGGCTCACCATCATCGCTAAAGGCCTGGGTTTGCGGCTGGCGGGTATTGCCAATAATGTAGGCCCAGCAAACATGGTTGGCATCACTGTACTGCTGGCGATATTGCGCCAGCCACTGCAGCGCCGCCTCCCGGCTGGTCACCGGCTGTAAATAGCAGATAAACTCGCTGTTTTTTTCCAGCAGCAGGTGCTCTACCGCATCAGCCAGCTCGGTATAACGTTTTATCACCTCAAGTTACTACCTAATTCAAAACTCAGGCCGCCAGTGTAACGTAAGCGCCGCTTTAAGCGCTTAATTAACTGGCTCTGCCGCGCTAATAACCTCAATCGCCCGCTCCAGCACTTCATCACGCCCGGCGGCGATTCCGGCAATACTTGGTTGCACCACGATGTCTGGCACTATGCCTATTTGCTGGGTCGGGCGGCCATCAGCATAAAAAACACCAATACCACTGATCGCCGTCTTGATGCCACCAGGCAACACTATAGAGCTAATATTGCCGTCAGCCCCGGCCGTATTGCTGCCAATTGCCACCGCATTAGGGGCACCGCGAAAGGCCATAGCAGTATATTCGGCCTGACTGACTGAAAACTCATTCACCAACAGCACCACTTTGCCTCTGTAATAATCCGGGTTCTCTGTTCCAACACTTAAGGGCGGTGTCATGCGAAACTCACCCGGCACCGACAAATTCAGGCTGCTAAAACGAACAAAGGGATAGGGTTTGGGATACAAAAAGCGCCCCAGGCTAAACACGACAAACTGCTGAGGATAATTGCGAATATCAATAATAATGCCTTTAGTGGCAGAGAGCTGCGCCATCATAGCGTCCAGATCGGTACCTTCTATTTTATCCAGCGTGATATAGCCAATATCGGGGTTCAGCAAGCGGTAGGCCTGTTGCTCCTGACGCCAGCTGTAAAATGGCGCAGTATCAAGCTGGCCCGAAGCATACAGCGGTGTGGTTACCTTCAGCTGCTGCCCAGCGCGCAGTACTGTCAGGGTCATCGTCTCGTTATTACTGCGCAGTAACCTATGACCGATATTCGCCAGTACCGCAGCATCATTCGAGCCGGCGGAATAGGGGCGCTTTTGCGCAATTACGCTGGCAATATCCACTCCATCAACGGCGATAATTTGATCTCCAACTTGTAGTGCTGGCTGCAAGCTGGCTGCTTCCGGCAACAGGTGGTAGATCACAGCTTGCTGCTGCACCATCCGCACGACAATGGGGGCACTGTTACGCCCCCAAAATGACAACCACTCCGGGTTTTTCCCTCTTAAGCTGGCATGGCCATCCCGCACCTGCGCCAGCATAGCCGCGATAGCTTCAACATATTGCTGCCGGTCTTTGGCTGCCAACATAGGCCGGATATGCTGCTGCAGCAGTTGCACGTCTCGCGACGCCATCAGCTCGCGGTAAGGAAAGGCGTATTGCAACATGTTCCAAAGCCGGAACAAGGCCAGTAAGCGATACCCGCTATCCGGCTGTTGTAAATGACCATAATCCAGTTCATTAAACAGCGGATTACCAACCATAGGCGCTGTGCGTAACCAAAAGTTATGCGCTGGCGCTTCGCTGTGGTAAATACGGCCCAGAACCTGCTGTAACGTGCTGTTATCACTCCATTGCTGCCAGTATTGTGCCGGCATTGTCACAATGGCGTCGGTTGCAGGCTGCCGGCAATTTTGACACGGCGTTAGTGGCCCAAGATTTTCCGCCCAATTGGCAAGTAGCAATGGCGTCTCAGCTGCCGACGCCGCCTGCACTTTAGCAAGCAACCGAAACAGCTCTGCATCCATATTAATATCACCTGCCAGCGATGACGGATGATGATATTTGACAAAACCCCACACCTGCGCCAGCAAAACCAACTGCTGTAACTGCGTATCGCTGATGTTCTCCAGCGCTATATTTGAGCCCTGCCAGAAGGTTTTATCGTCAAAGGCGCGCGGGGTCGTCTTTTCTTGCCAGCTGGCTTGGTTTATCGGTTTATCATCCAGCATCAGCTCTAACTGATCAAACCAGGCTTCGCCCTGCCCCAGCAACATTACGTTCAGCACTAAGCTACTGGTACGCTGGTCAAGGTCCGTCGTTACGCTAAACGGCGCCCAGTCAGCACTGCCACTGGCGGGTGAGGCGGTACTATCTGCATAACTGAGAGTTTCGCCGTTGGCATCTTGCTGCTGCAGCATTAAAGCGGCTGTACCTGCCACATTGGCAGTGCGGATCTGCCCGCGCAGCGTAACTTTTTTTGCAGCATAGCTAAATGGCAGCAGCTGAGCTGCAAAGCTAAAACGTGCGGCAGTTGTCACTTCACGATGAATTTTCAGCGAATGCTCACCGTCGGTTTTATATTGGGTATCAATTGTGACCGCTTCAGGTTGGCGGATCTGCCACCCAGCCGGAGCATTCTGTGCTGTCGTTTCGAACGACATATTTTGGGGCGTTTTAGCCTGTGCCTGTAAGGTGTGACAAAACAGCGCCAGCATCAGCCCAAGAAAGGTTATCCGCATCGTATTCATCCCTGAAAAAACATCAGGTTAAATATCAATCACCACATTGGCAACATTTATTTATCTTTAATTACAAACCGCTGCATTTGCGCCTGCCGCTACGGCTCGTTCAGCTCGTTATGATGTTTGCTAAAGACCGGTATCGTTAGTTGCCACTTTATCGCTGCCAGGCGCAGCAACAGTAGTGCCACCATGCCACTTACCATTGCCGCAAACTGCGCTACCCCTAACGCCAGCAGGCCGGTATAGACCACGCCGCCAAAGACACAGGTTACTGCGTACAGCTCACCGCGAAACACCATCGGCACTTCGCGACACAGTACGTCGCGGATCATACCGCCGCAGACGCCGCTCATGGTGCCAAGCAGTATCGCCACCATAGTAGAGGTGCCGTAATCGAGCGCCTTTTGCGTACCCATAACAACGAAAAACGCTAACCCCAACGCATCAAACAGCTGCAGCGTATTGTGCGGTATTGTTAAACGGTTACGCAGCAGCAAAATAGTGCCGATAGCGGCGATAAAAATGGCGTAAAAGTAGCTGTTGTTGTTTATCCAGATCACCGGCACATCAAGAATAAGGTCGCGCAGGGTACCGCCGCCGATGGCCGTAACACTGGCCAGTACAATAACGCCAAAGCCATCCATTTGATTGCGCCAGGCCGCCAGCGTGCCCGAGATGGCAAACACTGCGATACCGAGTAAATCAAACCAGTGAAAGTAGTCTGCCATTCTGCCATACCTCTGTAGCCGCCGTTGGCGTTGACGTTAGCAGGCTTTAATGCAGCGGTAAACCAGCAGTTGCTGCTAAAAAAGAACCGCCTGAGCTATCCGGCGTTTTTAGGTTGTGTTAGCATTTTGCGGTTTTATTAACAAACCTTTAAGGGATTAGCATGAAAAAGTCGCTGATAGCGCTGGTAGTGATAGGTGTAGCTGCCGCTGGGGTAGTCTATGTCAACCAACAGGCAGAGGACGCCATTAAACAACAACTAGACAATGCCAACCAAAGTTACCGTGAGCTGGCGGCGTCAGGTGAAATGCCGGAAATCAGTCTGGCTTATAAAGACGTGTCTGCCAATGTGCTGCTATCAAACTACAGTATCAGCGGGCTGGAAATATCCTTAGCTGAAATGGGTACTATCGCCACTGTCGATCTTATCCAGGCCAAAGGCATAAAACCCCAAAGTTTGGC
Organism: Rheinheimera muenzenbergensis; assembly: GCF_036984005.1. Taxonomy (NCBI): domain Bacteria; kingdom Pseudomonadati; phylum Pseudomonadota; class Gammaproteobacteria; order Chromatiales; family Chromatiaceae; genus Rheinheimera; species Rheinheimera muenzenbergensis. The sequence continues at coordinate 39,929 of NZ_JALAAR010000012.1, read as the reverse complement.
CGACAAAGGCAGTGTGAAGGTAACCGGCATTAAAGCCGCCTCAGCAGTGTTGCAAATGCTGCCGCCGCAAACCAGCGCTTTTATGCAGGATATCGCCCTGCACGGTGACTATGACTATGCCTACACTGAAAACGGCGAACTGATGTTCAGCCAGCAAACCCGCATTAATGATGAGTTTGCCCTTAACTACAGCTTTAGCCTGGCCCAGATGCAACAGTTCTGGCAGGTCGCTAAAGACTTGAGCGCGCTACCCCCAGAGTTGCTGCAAGCGCTGTTAACTGATGAAGCTTATATCGGCCAGATGATTGAAAAACTGGCGGCTGGCGCCCTGAAAAATGGCAATATTACCATTGAAAATAAAGGCTTTATTGAGCGCACTCTGGCAATGACAGCCGAGATGGGCCAAACGCCGGATTACCGTACTGTGCAAGGTATGGCACTGGCGGGCGTTGGCTCAGCACCGCAGTTGCCGCAAGATATGAAAGATACGCTAACCGCCTTTGTACAAAAGCCGGAAAAACTGAGCCTAAGCTTTGGTTTTACTGAACCGCTGCAATTTGCCCGGATGCAAAGCGGTGAACTGGCCGAACATATGGTTAGCCCGGAAGCGATGATTAAGTTTGCCAATGTAAAACTGCAGGCCAACTAATCACCCCGCTAACGACACAGCCCGCTAATACGGGCTGTGTTATTTTTCAGCCGCAGCATAAATCCAGCACTCAATACCCGATTTCAGTCGGGCGCTTACCCGCTGATACGCATCCACCTCGTAATCATCGGCCTGCGCAAGCTCAGCTTCGGTCAGCTCGAACACAGTACCGGCGACTTCATCGGTCAGGTTACCGCTAAAGCGCAAAATAGGATGAAAGGCTTTACCGCTTTCGCGCAGCACCCGCTCGTCAGTAATTTCTACTTCACCGACTATATAACCCGGCAGTGAATCTTTGCTACCGCTTAGCTCACGGCCAAAGTTGGCCAGCTGCACATTTTTCTGCTGCAAGGTGCCATAAGAAAACAGTTTGGGCATAGTAACTCCTGCTAAATATCTGTGCCTGTTACAACAATACAGGCAACCTGATGCCAAAGCGCTATTGCTGCCACTATAACCACTGGCTATGATGTTGGCTAATCAAACTTCTGATAGCATTATCATGTTAAAACATCTGTTGTTATGTTGCCTGTTAACACTGTGCAGCCAAGCCCTTACAGCTGCAGAAAAGGGGCCGGATGCTATTGGCTTGCTCAGCCAGCAGCAGCTGCTGGCAAACTATGATGCCTTTGCTGATGAGTATGGCCGCTATACACCAACGCAACAGGAGCTGCAGCAAATGCAGGCGCTGTCGGGTGTCAGCTTAGTGGTATTATTTGGCAGCTGGTGCCACGACAGCGAGCGCGAAGTACCGCGGTTATTAAAGCTTATTGCAGTGTCGGGCGTTGAACTTGAAAACATGCAGTTGCAGGCCGTTGACCGCAATAAACAACATCCGGATAAATTGCACACAGACTACAAACTGCGCTACACACCCACCTTTATTGTATTGCGTGATGGTAAAGAACTGGGCCGGGTTATCGAGAAACCGCAGCAGTCACTGGCAGCCGATTTAGCAGCTATTGCCGGTAATTAACCACCGTCTTTAATATCTTCAACCACTTCCTTAGTGGCTTTGCCTACTTCTTTAGCGGCATCCCGCGAGGCGTGTCCTACCGCTTTTGTTACATCTCTGGTGGTATGGCCAATGGTGCGGCCTGCCTCCTTAACGGTGGCACAGGATGACAACACTAAAACGATAAAAACTGTGGCTAATCTGGCGAAATATAACCTCATAATCAATTGCCTTTGAAGATAATTCTTTCACTACAGTAAACACTGAAATCGTCTTTTTTTCACTTAAAACCAGCTAAAAAGCACCTCAGGATACAGATATCACTGAGGTGTTTATTCACCTGAACCCTGTCAGCCCCAAACGTCTGCGCGATTTACCCCAACCAGGGTTGGCTGGCTTTGCGGCTCTGTTCGTAATCAGCAATTTGCGGGTTTAGCTGCTCGCTTGAGCCGATAAAATCCAGGCCAGACAGTAAGCGCTGTTTAATATCGGCGTCGATATTAAAGCCCATGGCAGCATTGTTGCCGAACATGATTTCCTGGCTGGCTAAGTCGATTTGCCACTGCTGCGGCCCTTGCTGGCAGCGGTTAAACAGCAAGTCGATATTGGTTTTGCTTAACTGAATTAACAACATGGCGTTGTTAACGCTGTTATTAAAGAAAATATCGGCAAAGCTTTCAGCAATAATGACATTAAAGCCATATTGCTTAATGGCCCAGGGCGCGTGCTCGCGGCTGGAGCCACAGCCAAAATTGGCGCGGGTTAGCAAAATACTGGCCCCTTTATATTCTGGCTTGTTAACGACAAACTCCGGGTTGGGGCTGCCATCGGCCAGGTAGCGCCAGTCATAAAACATCGCCTGCGCAAAACCATCCCGGCTGACGCTGGTTAAAAACTGCTTGGGGATGATCTGATCGGTATCAACGTTGTTTTTGTCCAACGGGCAAACTAAACCCTGTGCAAATATCTTACTCATGCCTGTTCTCCCTGTGGCTTAGCGGCAATATTGACAAACTTACCCGCTATAGCAGCAGCAGCGGCCATCGCCGGGCTGACTAAGTGGGTGCGGGCACCGCGGCCCTGACGGCCTTCAAAATTACGGTTTGAGGTTGAGGCGCAGCGCTGGCCGGCTTCTACTCTGTCATCATTCATGCCCAGACACATACTGCAACCCGGTTCACGCCATTCAAAACCGGCCGCGGTAAAAATACTGGCTAAGCCTTCCGCTTCGGCCTGGCGTTTTACCACGCCAGAGCCCGGCACCACTAAAGCGCGTACACCGGCGGCAACTTTTTTACCCTGTACCATACTGGCGGCGGCACGTAAGTCTTCTATCCGGCTGTTGGTGCAACTGCCGATAAACACCACATCCACTTTGCAGTCAGTCAGCTTTTGCCCTGGCTCAAGCCCCATATAGGCCAGCGCCCGCTCGGCGGCATCACGCTTGGTGGCATCGCTAAAGCTGTTCGGTGCCGGTACGCTTTGATCCACTGCCATCACCTGCTCCGGGTTAGTGCCCCAGGTAATTTGCGGCGTAATGGCCGCGGCATCAATTTCCACTACCTGATCAAACACCGCATCGGTATCAGAAAACAGGCTTTGCCAGTAGGCCACGGCCGCATCCCAATGCTCAGCTGTTGGCGCATGCGCTTTACCTCTAATGTAGTCGAAGGTAGTTTGGTCTGGCGCGATTAGACCGGCTTTGGCGCCCATTTCGATGCTCATATTGCACAGCGTCATGCGCCCTTCCATGCTCATAGCGCGGATAGCACTGCCGCTAAATTCAGCCACATAACCATTACCGCCCGCGGTACCCAGCTTGCCAATTACCGCCAGAATCACGTCTTTTGGCGTCACATGAGCGCTTAATTCGCCATTTATTTCGACTTTTAACGTTTTAGCCTGCTGCTGCGGCAGCGTTTGCGTCGCCAGTACGTGCTCTACTTCTGAGGTGCCAATACCAAAAGCCAGCGCACCAAAGGCGCCGTGGGTTGAGGTATGCGAGTCGCCGCAAACGATGATCATACCCGGCTGGGTTAAGCCCTGCTCAGGGCCGATAACATGCACTATGCCCTGATCCGGATGAGTTAGATCCAGCAGTGGTATGCGGTTTTCTGCGCAGTTAGCCGCTAAGGCTTCTAACTGTTTGCGCGAGGTTTCACCGGCGGCGTCTAAACTGCGGCGCTGGGTAGACACGTTATGGTCCATAGTGGCAAAGGTTAAATCCGGCCGGCGCACGCTGCGATTGGCCAGCTTTAAGCCGGAGAACGCCTGCGGCGAGGTGACTTCATGAATTAAATGCCGGTCAACAAACAATAAATCGGTGCTGGCGTTTAATTTACCTACTACATGGCTGGCGTAAATTTTTTGATAAAGCGTCTGGGCCATTATCTGTTCTCCTGGCGCAAGGTAGCAACAATAGCTGCGCCTACCGCAGCCGTACCATAAGTCGAATTCGGGTTAATATCACGGGTAACAATGTGCTGCGCTAAACACTGTTGCACCGCTTGCTCTATCGCGCGCGCGGCATCTTCTTCGCCAAAGCTGTATCTAAGCATTAAGGCAGCACTTAAAATTTGCGCAATCGGGTTGGCAATGCCCTTGCCTGCAATATCCGGCGCACTGCCACCGGCCGGCTCGTACAAGCCAAAGCCATTGCCATTTAAACTGGCCGATGGCAACAGGCCCAGGCTGCCGGCAATGGCGGCAATTTCATCAGATAAAATATCGCCAAACAGGTTGTCACACAGCAATACATCGAACTGCTGCGGGCTGCGAATTAACTGCATGGCGGCGTTGTCGATATACATATGCTCCAGCGTCACGCCAGGGTAATCTTTGGCTACACGCTCGACGGTTTCGCGCCATAAAATACTGGTTTGCAGCACATTGGCTTTATCGATTGAGGTAACTTTATTGCTGCGTTTGCTGGCAGCGTCAAAGGCGACACGGGCAATGCGCTCAATCTCTGCCACACTGTAACGCTGGGTATCAAAGGCGTCTGTGTCAGTGCGGCCCTTTTCGCCAAAATAAATGCCACCAGTCAGCTCGCGTACGCACAACACATCCATGCCCTGGCTGCTTACGCGCGGGTGCAGCGGCGATAACTCAGCAAAGGCCGGGTATATCTGGCCGGGGCGCAAATTACAGAATAAATCGAAGGTTTTGCGAAGTGGCAATAACGAGCCGCGTTCGGGCTGTTTATCCGGCGCTAAACCGGTCCATTTTGGGCCGCCGACTGAGCCAAATAAAATAGCGTCACTTTGCTGACACAGCGCCAGCGTGGCTGCGGGCAATGGCTCGCCGCTGGCGTCTATCGCCGCGCCGCCAACTAAGGCCGGTGTTAACGTTAAGCCAAACTGAAATTTATCCGCCACTACCTGTAACACTTTTTCCGCCTCGGCCATCACCTCTGGCCCTATGCCATCACCGGCTAATACCGCGACCTTATACTGCTTTTTTACTGCTGTTCTCATTACTATTCCCCTGCGGCAATTTTGTTAGTGTTTTGACGGGCGTGTTTATGGGCGTCGATGGTCTGGGCGCGCTGGATCATATTCAGCACATGCACATAGGCCAGTACCGAGCTGCGCACTATGTCGGTGGCTAAACCGGCACCATGAAAGCGGCGGCCTTCGTGTTCGGCAATAATATCCACCTGGCCCAGTGCATCTTCGCCGCTGCCTTTAGCCTGTAAGTTAAAATCAACCATCTTAATGTTCAGCTTACTAATGCGGGCAATAGCGCTGAAGGCTGCTTCAACCGGGCCATTGCCGGTGGCGGCTTCAGTAAAGACTTTATCGCCGCAGCGCAAACCCACAGTGGCGCTGGCGACATGGCCGGTATGGGTAGACGAGCTTAAAAATTCCAGCGCGTAATAGTCGTTTTGCTCTTGCATGTTTTCAAAAAACACCAGCGCTTCTAAGTCGTAATCAAACACCCGGCCTTTTTGATCAGCCAGCGCAACAAAAGCTTTGTACACCGCTTCTAAATCGTAATCGCTGCCGGTGTAGCCCAGTTCGGCTAAACGGTGCTGAATAACATGCCGGCCCGAGCGCGAGGTTAAGTTCAACTCGTTCTGGCGGATGCCAACCTGCTCCGGCGCCATAATTTCGTAAGTATTTTGTGCTTTTAATACCCCGTCCTGGTGAATACCGGAGCTGTGGGCAAAGGCGTTTTCGCCGACTATGGCCTTATTCGGCTGGATTGGCATATTGCAGATCTGGCTTACCAAATGCGAGCTGCGGTAAATCTCAGTGGTTTTAATATCGGTGTACAAAGGCGCCAGCACATCTTTGCGGGTGTTGATGATCATCGCCACTTCTTCCAGCGAACAGTTACCGGCGCGCTCGCCAATGCCGTTTACTGTACATTCAATCTGCCGCGCACCGGCCTGAATGGCGCTGATACTGTTAGCCACTGCCAGGCCCAAATCGTTATGACAATGCACACTTAAGCGTGCCTTGTCGATATTCGGCACCTTGTTGCGCAGCGTGCTGATAATGGCCGCAAACTCGTTCGGGATGGTGTAACCGACCGTATCAGGAATATTGATGGTGGTGGCACCGGCGGCGATGGCACGTTCAACTATCCAGCATAAATCGTCAATCGGTGTACGGCCGGCATCTTCACAGGAAAACTCAATATCGTCGGTATAGCGGCTGGCCAGTTTAATCGCGGCGACGGCCTGCTCACTGGCCTGGGCCAGCGTTTTACGCAATTTATACTGTAAATGCAGCGGTGAAGTAGCGATAAAGGTATGAATACGCCGGCGCTCTGCGTCTTTTAATGCTTCGCCACAGGCTTCAATATCAGCACTGACTGCGCGAGCCAGGCCGCAAATGATCGGGCCTTTAACTTCACGCGCTATGCGCTGCACTGAATCAAAATCGCCGGGGCTGGACACCGGAAAGCCAACTTCCATCACATCAACATTTAGCCTGGCAATAGCATGTGCCAGCTGAATTTTTTGTTTCTGGCTTAAACTGGCACGTAAGGCCTGCTCGCCATCACGTAAGGTGGTGTCAAAGATCCAGATTTTATTATCACCGCTCATCTTGTGTTTCCTGTTCCGTTAGTCGGTTTAGGTGGCAACCTGTGGCGGGGCTAAAACGAAAAAACCCCGGCCAGTGGCACGGGGTTTTAGCTTTATCGGTTCGTTACGTTTTTACCAATAAGCAGCACCCCGCGCGCCGGTGAGGAGCACGAGGAGGCTAATAATAGAAACGCGACGATTTAAATTCATTTAATGCTCTGTTAGAAACTTTGGTTAGCAAAACGCCATTAGTAATAGCATGGTTATTTTTTAACTGCAACAGTATAGATGGCTAAACGGCAAAAAACTTTTACCGGCAACATCGGTACCCGGTAATCATTTACTGTCAACAGCTGGCCCAACACCGAGTTTTGCCAGCAAGGCATCTTGCTCTGCCGTAACCCCTTGTGCATCTGCTGCCGACATAATGAATGGGCTGTTTAACTCCAGTAACCGGGCACCTTGCAATTGTAGTTGGCTTAACGCCGCAGCGTGCGGTGCAAACTGGTAAAAAATGTCATCAAAGCGGCCATTTTGCTTAAGTATTTCTAAACCGGCTGTCAGCCGCTGTGCTAAAGCACTATTTTGTTTGGCCACAAAAAACTTCATGGTCGCCGGATATCTGATAACAATATGCCGCACTATACTCAGTTGCGCTTTATCCGCTGCAGCCAGCTCCGGGCCGGCCTCAAGTAAGCCGCGGGGAAAGTAGTAACCGGGCTTTTGTTGTAATGTCTGATATAACTTACTGTCAGCAATATTGGTTTCTACCGTTAGCCAGTTAAAGCGCAAAATAGCGCTGTCAGGCCAGTCAGCACCAGATAATGCCACCAGTTTAGCTAATTCCGGCAAACTGGTTATTTGTGCCATTTTTGCGATGTCGGCCTGCTGCACTACCAGCAAACGAATACCGTAAGCGCCTTTAATCAATGGCTGCTGAACGGCCAGCGCATCTTGTTCCCGGCCAGGAGTAGTCATGGTCCAGAACAGATCAAAAGTACCTTTTTGCAATTCGATAAACTGACGGCCTTGTAATATTTCTATATCTACCGGCATTAGCTGGTAGGCACCATATTCGGCTTCAGTTGCGGCCAGCGCCGCATCAAGCAAATGAATAAAGTATTGGTTGTTGGGGTTTTGCCGGATGCCTGTTGCATCAACAAAACGCACCACTGTCGTCGCCTGTACGGCACTGCAAAAGCAGACAATAACCAGCAGCAGCCGCAATATCATATACTGGCATCCTTAGCAGCGGTTTTGAGTTGGTACATGCGTTTATCTGCCAACATTATCAGATCTTCAGCGCTGCCAGCCACTTCATTGCTATGCGCTGCGCCAATACTTAACGACGCTGTAAACTCAGAACCCTGCCAGATAAAGCTGTGGCCGGCAAAATGTGCCTGCAGTTTGGCCGCCTGTGCCTGCGCTTGCTGCAGGTTCTCCAACCGGTACAGGAGCACCATAAACTCGTCGCCGCCCATGCGCGCCACCAAATCTGAGCTTCTGAGCTTTGCTTTAAGCTGCTCTGCGACAAACTTTAATAACGCGTCGCCAGCCGCATGGCCATAGCTATCATTAATTTGCTTAAATTTATTTAAATCAATATTTAGCAAGGCATACTGCGCCCTATCAGACGACTGCTCTTCCAGCTCTTGTAGCCGTTTTAACATCAGCCGCCGGTTTGCTATGCCGGTTAATTCATCATAATAGGCATACTGCTTTGAACGTTTGTAGGCCTGATAAAACACAAAAAGTGCTATGTAACCAACAATGCACAGCAAATACAGACTGACGCGCATGATATGTGCTCTGGGTGAATCCAGCATCAGAGCATCTTGTTGGTAGCGGGCTGCCAGTAACCAGCCGCCGCCGGGAAAGCTGATCGGCATTTCAATATCCGGCTGCGCAAATACCGCCGGGTCGCCATAAAACACCGCGCCGTGCCGGCCTTTAGCGTCTTTACCGCGCAGCGCTATGTTGGCGCCGGTTATTTCGGCTAAACCAGCTTGGTCCAGCAGTTGATCAAAATCAATAACCACACTGATGTTGCCCCAATATTGCTGATTAAGCGGGAAATCAGTAAACACCGGGTAGCGGATGATCACCCCCTGGCCGCCCTGCACCAGCAAAACTGGTCCGGCAATCACTACATCTTTGCTTTCTCTGGCTTGTTGTACCGCTTTGAATTGCTCGGTTTGGCTACGAAAATCCAGCCCCAGCGCTTTTTCATTGCCCTGTAACGGGTAGATATAGCCAATAACGTCGTTCGGTGCCAGTGCTACAGAGCGGGCAAAACGGGCTTGTTCAATAAACTGGCCGGCAATAACCGACCAGTTAGATACCACTACATCCGGCGCTACGGTGGCCAGCGTCGCCACACTGTTGCCAATATAGGTATCCAGCACAACCGCAGATTCCAGCAGACCTTTGGCCGTCATTAACTGCAAATTTAAATTGTTGCGTGCCTGAGCAGCATGTTTAATTCGTTCAGCTTGCAAAATTTGCTCGACGATTGCCACGCTCATAGCAACAAACAAGCTGCTGACGATAGTTGCGGCCAGCATACGCTTCGATTTTCCAATCAATGGTGTCAGCCAAATAGTGATTAACTGCTTAGAGTACAACAGATAAACGCTATACTGGCAAATTGATATCGCACGTTTTTAGCCCAATGTCGGTAGCAACATTGCTACCCGGTGGGCTTCCAGCCTGGCCTGGCTAAAAATGCGCCTTTATCAGTAAGTTTACATTTGATTCATTTGTTCTAAACGCCGGACTGTCGGCAATGCCGTATTTATTGCGCCAGTACACATACTCGACGCCAACATAGAGTTTGCTTTTTAAATTAAACACCGGATGCAGCGCCCATTTCAACTGTGACGTCATATTCATACTGGCGCTTTGATCTGTCGTGGCACTGCTCCAGTCTAAAAAGCCATCGTACAAAAACTGCTGCTTGCCCAGTGTAAACGGCACGGCCCAGGTGGTAGTAAGCTGCCAGTTATCGGCTACTCCGTCGTTATTGCGCCGGTAAAAGTTTAAATTCAGATAGTTAAAACCCGGTATGGCTAAATCGGTTGCTATGCCATATAAAAAGTTGGTTTGCAGCGACGACATTTCCACGGTGCTGGTAAAGAGTACATCTTTTATCACGCCATACTGCAGCGGCGTGCCCGACAGCTTACTAAAGCTTAAGCGGGGTGACCATTCGGCATAATTGCTGCGGCTGCCATTGTCGCCACGCAGATGATCGAGAAACAGAAAACTGTCGCCCCAGCTGGTGCCAGCTGCATGCTCAAAAGTCAGTACTTGCTTGTCCGGGCCATCTACCCGGTAATTGCTGCCGTTTAAATAACTGACACTAAAATCCTGCCATAACACCTCTGCCCGCAGTGGCAAACCGCCCAGGGCGAGCATCAGCAACACAACTGCGTTAACTATTTTCATCCGCTTATACCTTAAACTGAGTGACCAAAGTACGTAACTGTTCTGCCCGCTGTTGTAGCAGACTAATAGCTTGCAGCTGCTGTTCGGCATTATGGTGGATACTGGCGGCACTGTCAGAAATTAAGTGCGCCGACTGATTAATGTGCTCTACCACTGTGCCTTGCTCTTCAGTAGCGGCCGCCACCTGATGGTTGCCGGCACTGATGGCTTCAAATTTTTGTTTAATGTTTAGAAGCGCTGCCGCCGATTGCCCGGTGCGCTCGGCCACCTGTTGGCTACTGGCTGTACCTTGCTGAATAGCGTTAGTGGATTGCTGCGCGGTTTGCTGCAATTGCGTGATCTGATCGCGAATTTCCAGCGTCGACTCCTGAGTGCGTTTCGCCAGATTGCGCACTTCGTCGGCCACTACAGCAAAACCCCGGCCCTGTTCACCGGCGCGGGCGGCTTCAATAGCAGCGTTCAGAGCCAGCAAATTGGTTTGCTCCGAGATAGCGTTAATTACCTCCACCACCGAATTAATAGCGGCGGCCTGGTTGGCAAAGTCAGCAATAGTGCTTTCTATTTCGCCCATTACACCGTTCAGCTGCTGCATGGTACTGGCGGTTAGCGCCATACTGTCGTTGGTGCTGTGGGTGTCATGCACTGCAGCTTCAGTGTCGCTGGCAGTGCGATGCGCTATGCCCGACACTTCGGCAATGGTCTGGCCCATTTGGGTTATGGCAGTGGCAACCTGATCGGTTTGCGCCCGTTGTAATTCAGTTGAACTAAAGGTGTCATTGGCCAGCTGCGCCAGTTGTTCAATACCCGCTTTGATGGCCGTTTCGGTGTGCTGGATCTCGGCTACCAACTCGCGGATTTTAGCAATAATGGCGTTAAAGCCTTTCGCCAGATGGCCCAGCTCGTTGTCATGGCTGTCGTCCAGCCGCTTGGTAAGATCGCCGCCGTCACCCGACATTTGCAACAGGTTGTCGCCAACCTGACGGATAGAATTGCTCAGCGAATTAGCAAACAGCACCGTTAAGGCAATAAATACTGCCGCCAGCACTATACTGGCGATCACCGAAAAGGAAATAACCTGGTTGATATCATTGCTAATTTCAGCCGATGGTAACACCGCCACCAGCTTTAAGCCGGTATCGCGGATATCCTGCACCCCAATATAAACCTGTTCATTTTTCAGCTCAGTCTGCTGCAGGCTAAAACCGGTGCTGTGCTGCTTAATTTGCTGCGCCACCGCCTGATACTGCGGCAGTTGCTGAATATTCTGCCGTGCCAGCGTCAAATCGCGATGCACCACGACCATACCATTGCCGTCGACCAAAAATAAAAAGCCGTTTTGTCCCAGTTTATAACCTGACACCAGGCTGGCAATAGCCGACACGTCATACCCCAGCCCCGCCACAGCAGCACGCTTACCATCCACCGTCACTGCGGCATTAACAAACAAGGTTAGTTTGCCACTGCGCTCGTCTGCGTCGATCGCCAGCTCGCGTGTGGCATTGCCGTTTAAAAAACTGAAAAACCAGCTGTCACGTGGCTCACTGGCTGATATCGTTTTAAACACGCCGCCTTCGGTATAGTAGGTTTTGCTGTAATCCGACACCCAAAACAAGGTTGCCGCACCGGCATCCTGTTGTTGCTGTTTAAAATAGGCCAGCACGTCGGCATGGTTTGCAGCGCTGGTTTCGCCTTGTTTCATCCAGTTGTGCAGCAAGCTGTTGCTTGCCAGGTTTTCAGACAACGTAATGGGGTACATTAGCTCAGAGCGCACTTGCTCACTGATGCGGCCGACACTATTGGGTAAAAACTCCTGTTCCGTTTGCACATAATACAAACCGGAAAACTGATTGATATTGATTAACGTGGAAACCAATGTCAGCAAGGCCAACGCTAAACCCACAAAGGCAATAAAGATGGTGCGCAGCTTAAATTTTTGCATATCGGCTCCGTTATATGCAGGCAGGAACTCTGGGTTAAAACAGTAAAGCGACGTTAACCGCTAAAGACTTAAACTTAGACTGTAAAAATAAGCATAGCAGCCAAAACCAATAAAGCTTTGAAATATAACTAACAAAAATAAGGCACTAAAGGTTAATAGTGATACCCGAAGCAGAAAATAGCTTGCATAAAGTTGCAAGGTTATCTAAGATGCGCGCCGTCTTACCAAGCGTATTCACGCGAACGACTCTGCCCGGGTGGTGAAATCGGTAGACACAAGGGATTTAAAATCCCTCGCTCGAAAGGGCGTGCCGGTTCAAGTCCGGCCCCGGGCACCATTTAATACTTTCTAGAATAAACTTAGCTACCTAACTTAGTTGGTTGTAATGTAAGCCTAATCTAAATGTCTTCGGCTTGGTACAACTGTTCGTAGAACTAGTTCGCCACACATAAAGCATGGTTATCGTCATTAGCTTTTGGATTAGACAGCAGGCAGTGTGCTGCTTTTACCAATCGCCAACCCTTTTGACCCGGCTCTAATTGCTTATTCATAAAGCTCTTCGAATCTTCAGATAACCACCATCCTAGCGGCACCTTATGCTCATTCTCTTCATCCGGTGGCAAGCTAAAAACCAAACTGTCATATAACACTGCTTTACCAATGTGTTGCTGCAGCATAGGGTTGTCACCTGCACTTTGAGCCTGATGATTCAATATCAGCGCCAGATTGCGCACACTATTACCACTACGGTTGCTAACCAATCCCTGGATGGGATTGGTAATTTCGTTTAGCGACCAGCTAGAACTACTTTTATATGGTTCCGACCTATTGATGTCATACATCGACTCTGTAATTTGTTGATCGTTTGCAATCACTAACAAAATCGGAACCAACTGTCGCTGGGAATGCTGCAGTTTGTTGTTTCGTTGCAGATAACGGATCATATCCAGACTTGCCATATTGCCGAAATTTTCTACATAGCCGCCGTCGATAATATGCTGCTTCTCAGACCATGCAGCTCCAGTGCAGGGCTTATCCAGAGTACCAGCTGGAGTGACAAAGGGAAAACGTGCAGCATTAAGCGCCACAGTGCTAAGTCGCATATCGCAATTGAGAAGTGTACCATCGCTGCAATTCATTAGTCGGTAGGCATCATATTTATCAATAAACACCTTTGGTTCAATAGCAAAAGGTGCGCTGATAAGCCTAGCTCCGCTTTCTTGATGAGCTCCCAAGCTTAGAATAATAGGTAACCACCGCTGCCGCTGCTGATAAAAAAGCTGCATCGGCTTCTCCATCTGCGATTGGCCCATAGTTTCAGCGAAACCACGCTGCCATGAGACTTCCAGTACTTCAGCGCGATCAGTTTTTAACTTATCCCAGGCTGAAATAGGCACAAAGCGATACAATAGGTCATTGAATAAAAACGAGGTGGTCACCGGCGATAGATAATCCTTACCTACCGCAGAGGTTAGGCCTTCAATCCCCACAGCTCCATGATCTTGTGCGTCTAGTGATGCAGCATAAAACACATTGCCGACACTGCCTCCCGATACCCCTGCCAGACTAAATACATATCTAGAAAAGCCAGGTATACTTCGCTCCAACTCAGACAAGATTAGTGCAGTCCAGTAAGCAGCACGCAAGCCGCCGCCCTGACTTGCAACAAAAAATACTGGAACCGTCGTTCCCGATTCACGCCCATCGACATTAGAGGGAAGCTGCTCGACGAAAGTCTTCCAGGCTAAGTCGAAATCGGCATAAGCATATTCTTGCTGATCGACCGATACTCGCCGTACATGATGGTTATCAGTGTCGAAAAGTACCGAGATCAACGTAGTGTAAACCAGAATAGACATCATAACAGGATAAGGTGGTCGAAAGCTAAAGCACGTTCCTTGTCTCCCCATCAATCGATTGATGAAAGCGAAACCATAATACACACCTAAGGTCAAGAATAGCAGCACAGAGCCCAGCCCCCAGAATACAACGAAGAAAGCCCCCATACTGCGCCCAAGCATAAAAGGGTCAACAATCGCCAGAACTGTCACCAGCAGATAAGGTAGCAGTGTCAGCCACATCCAAAAGCTTTGACGTGCCATTAGTTCGGTTAATCGTCCTATCGTGCGTTCCCTGCGAACACTCCTCTGCGCCCAAAGCTGCAATCGTTGCAGCAATGCAAAGCGAAAAACCAGGAGTATAAGTACAGCAAGTAATACCAACACGGCTGAAACACTAACAAAGCACAACTGCTTGTAAAGGCCGCTACTTAATACAATCAGCGGAGGCACTGCAGCATATAGCCTGGGTAACCAAGCTGCTACGGTAGCACTAGCTGAAGCTCCAGGCGCTAACGTAGATTTTATGCCCCAACTACTTATCAAAATGTCACTTCGACGTTGACCAGAATAGTGGCGGGCGGTTTCATCAAAAATAAAGCGTGCCGTCCACCAACAAATCAACGATAACCAAAATAGTGACAGGATAAAGCCTACACCGTGCAAGGTTTGACCGGGCTCATTGGCTTGCAGAATAATATCGCCAATCTGATCATTCACAAGCACACAGTATGTTGCCAGCAGCAGTGTAGTGAATGTGAAACTAGTGGCCGATATAGCGCTGAACCATTGATTAAACCTGGAATTACGGGCGGAAGAATTCGCTGCAGTGGATGTTGTCATTGCTTGTTCTCTATACGTTAGGTCTTATGACAGGTCTCACTGCACCAGTCATGAATAACTGTAGCAGAGTGTGGTCAATTGAGATTAACACTCGTCATTTCCCGCATTGGAAACAATAGGCAGATGTTTATTATGGATGGGCAATGTCTAATACAACGAAATGAAACTTTACAACATACTTCTAATATGTCGAGAAAAAACTTGCCGTTTTTTTGTTAGGTATTCTATAAAAATAAGCTATGGCATTTTTTAGTTCTTTAAATTTCTACTTTAGCCATCGCGTCATATGACAAGGAGATCTCATGAGCAATGACATTCCTCTATCTGAAATACTTCAACATATCAGTAATGAACTTAAAAGTGCCCATCTATCTGCTGAAAAGACAGGTGGTGCAACCATGCAGTTTGAAGAGTGCGAAATAGAATTCGCAGTCAAGGCGGAGAAAGATGCAAGCGGCGGTATCAAAGTGTGGATTCTTAACCTAAGCGGTGGAGAAAAAAAAACCGATGCCAACACGATAAAGGTCAAATTTAAAAAAATTGAAGGGATTGCTTTACAAGCCCCGTCAATAAATTTAAATGAAGCCGCACCCAAAATAAAACGCAAAAAGAAATAGGAAAAACTATGGCTGTTCACCCTGGTTCGATATGGCTTGAGCAAAATTGGTTCCCACATACTCTACCTGAAGGGGACTGGGTTGCTGCTTCAGCAACCGGCATGATTGAACACTCTCCCGACTTGGATCACTTATACAGTATCATTCGTTCAATTGGTATTCACTTTGATGATGTAGCCATTGCGTACGTGTGGTTTGGGGGGATTCAATGAAAATTATGACCTTCTATAATCAGGCATTATTTCATAGAGACAATAGACCTTATGCAGACGTAAAGTTGATTACGAATACTTCTAACCATACTACAAAATGTTTGGTAGATACTGGCGCAGATTACCTTCAACTCCCCAATAGTGTTGCTGCACAAGCCGGATTATCATTAGCTTCGGCTACTGTAAAACATGTTAAAAACGCAACAGGTGGAACAACGCCCTATCATTTCCTTACCAAGGTAGACGTAGAAATTGAGGGGATTTTAATCACGACAGACATAATGTTTGGCCCAGCAAATTGTTTGTGCCTGGCTGGACGTACGTGTTTGCTTACTGCATTTGACGTGGGGTTTGATAACAAAAGTTGGCATCGGGATTGAACGTTGTTTTGTCCCTCAACAGACTAAGCAACAGATGCTAGCGGATAATTTTTAGAACTCACAAGTATGTAGTATCTTCAGCTCCAAACATTTTGAACCGTATTATGCAACGATTAATACGTTTGAATTGTTTTAGTCATAGTTACTTATGAGCGAACATGTTCATGTGCACACTTTGTGTAACGTTGAGGTTGGAAATCGCTGATATTATCTTTAATCACGAACGAAACTTGGGAAGAAAACCCTCGCACGAGGGATTTCGCATGAAGTTTGTAAGCGTTTTAAAATCCCTCGCTCGAAAGGGCGTGCCGGTTCAAGTCCGGCCCCGGGCACCATTTACTAATCCAGCTTCCGCTTTTCACAGCTTTTAGCTCACTGACATCAATATAAACAACAGCCACAGCAGATCCTGCCGTTTTCTAACTTGCTCTCAGCCTTGCCACTTCAATGCGTTAAAAATCAGGCTTTAGGCTGCCAGACAGCTATTCATCCCTTACATTCAAGTTATTGTATTTTAAAGCAGATCAAGCTAAGGTGCTGCCGGTTTATATTTTGTAGTAAAAGAAGCATTAAGTGAAAATACTCGTTAAATTTTTAATCGGCTTGCTGGCGGTGTCGCTGGTACTTGTTATTACCATTCTGGCCAATGCTACTGTCGAGCTAACCAGCGGCGGCGTTTACAAAAGAATTCATCTGCCTGTTGGTGTGGGCAATGTAAAGTGGAACGCCAGTGGCAGTTTACTTGCCAGTTCGCCCAAGCTTAGCGGTGTGCAGGGCCCGGTGATTAGCCACACCAATGACAGCCTGCAACTGCAAGCCTGGTGTTACGACCAGATTATTACTCAGACGTTGCCGCTTGATAGCCCAGAGGCAGCATTAGAGTGCCAGGGCCAGCTGCACGCTTATCCGCTACAGACACAACCTTTTAGCATAACTGCCGATGTGCCACAGGCTGAGCAAATTGCAGTGATCAGCGATCTGGAAGGCAATATCGCCTTTTTTGAACATTGGGCCCGCCGCAGTGGCGTGACGAATGCTGCAGGCCAGTGGGCGTTCGGTAACGGCCAGGTCATTATCCTCGGTGATGCAGTAGACCGCGGCCGTCAGGTGTATGATTTACTCTGGCGTTTGTATCAGCTGGCACAGCAAGCTCAACAAGCCGGCGGCCAGTTATTGCTGTTGCATGGCAACCACGAGCAATATGTGCTGCGCGGCCTGGTCGACAGAGTTGAAACCGAACATTTCTGGGCGATAGAGCAACTATTGCCGTATGAACAAAGTTTTGCCGCCAATACTGTGCTCGGCAGTTGGTTACGGCAGCAACCCATCATCGCCCGTATTGGCGGCTATTTGTTTACCCACGGTGGTGTTAGCCCGCAGGTGCTGGCCAGTGGTTTAAACCTGCAGCAGCTCAATCAGCGCTACAGCGCGACGTTAACCATGGAAGATGCCGCCATTGCTGCGGACGATTATCAGCTGTTTTATGGCCCGGACGGCCTAAGCCAATACCGGAAATTGCTCAGTGACGATACCAGCCAGCAAGCTGCCAACGAGCAGCACCTGCAGCAGCTGCTCAGTCACTTTGCGGTGAAATCACTGGTGATTGGCCATACTCCGGCAGTACAGCCGCAGCAGAAATACCACGGTAAGCTGATTGCCATTGAGGCAGAGCAAACCGACATGGCCCTACTTATACGCCACGACACAGCAGGTTTTATCCAACTGGGCATGATGAAAAACCGCTTTCGCGAGCAAAACGCTCAATATAGAGACTTTGAGCTATTCAGTGCAGCCGACTGGCAAGCCCTGACGGCAGATAAAAGCCATTTGGCCGCGCTGAATCAGGCCAAAGCTTTTTTTAACCGGCAGAAAAATCCGGCCAGCGGCAGCTGAAGATTCTGCTAACAGTGGCCTGAATTGCGATACACTTAACAGCTTATGATTGTAAAGGAGTCGCTATGCCACGTTATTCTGCAGAATTTATCAAAGAGATGCCCAAGTCAGATTTACACCTGCATTTAGATGGCAGTTTGCGCCTTAGTAGCTTAATTGAAATGGCCAAACGCACCGGTACCAAACTGCCATCAGATAGCGTCGCCGGTTTAAAGCAATTGGTATTTAAAGAAAAATACAACAACCTGGGCGAATACCTGCACTGCTTTCAGTACACCTGTGCTGTACTGCGCGATATGGAAAACCTGCAGCGGGCGGCTTATGAGCTGGCCATAGATAACCAGCTGGAAGGGGTAAACTATATTGAAGTGCGTTTTGCTCCGCAGTTGCTAATTGACCTGCCCAACGGCATTGATTTTGACCGGGTAATGCATGCGGTAAACAATGGTTTAAAGCAGGCCATGACCGAATATAACCACAGTGAAGCCGTGCTTAGCGGCGCTAAGCCTCCTTTTGCTTACGGCATCATTAACTGTGCAATGCGCATGTTTGGCGACAAAGGCTTTTCGCCTTATTACACTAACTTGTTTCAGTTGATGCGCGACTTTGCGCCGATGGATGTGATAAAGCTGGCAGCGATGGAACTGGTTCGGGCCAGTGTGCGGCTGCGTGACGAAGAGGGCATCCCCATTGTCGGCCTGGATCTGGCTGGCCAGGAGTCTGGTTATCCGGCCAGTAAATTTAAAGAAGTGTACGAGTACGCCCATCAGCATTTTTTACTAAAAACCCTGCATGCCGGCGAAGCTTACGGTGCTGAAAGTGTGTTTGAAGCCATTACCGAATGCTATGCCGATCGTATTGGCCATGGCTATTCGATGTTTATTCCTGAAATGATTTCGCATCCGGATATCAGCGACAAAGCCGCCTATATCCGCAATCTGGCATCCTATATTGCCGATAAACGTATCGCGATAGAAGTGTGTTTAACCAGCAACCTGCAAACTAACCCGGCTATCAGCGACATTAAACAGCATAAGTTTAAAGATATGCTGGAAAACCGTATTGCCACGGTTATTTGTACCGACAATCGCCTGGTATCTAACACGACGGTAAGCAAAGAATACCAACTGGCACTGGATAACTTTGATATACCACTGAAGCGGTTAAAAGATATGGTGGCCTATGGTTTTAAAAAGAGCTTTTTCCCCGGCACTTATGTCGAAAAACGTGAATACGCCAAGCACTGCCTGGAATATTTTGACCGCGTGGCGCAGCGCTACGGTTTTATTTAATAAATTCAACATGTTAAACACTGTGTCGCCAAACACCTACAGTTTAACTATCTGATTTATATCAATTAAATTTTTTAGCCGCGTTTACTGTCGCCAAACAGCGACAGCGAACCGGCTTTACGCCGCCTAGTTCGCCACACGCAAAACATAACCTATTGTTATTGCTCGATATAAAAATAGTTTTTCAGCTTGGCACAACCCTTGTATTAGTTAACGCAAGCGACGCGACAGGAGAATGTCGCAAGTGCAAAAAGCGACACTAAGCAACATGCCTTTGCCACATTCTCCTTCACCAGCGTTATATCGCAGCCAGAAGTAAGTGCTGCACTGTGCGGAGGTGGTTATGGACCTATTTTTAGTAGCTATTGTGTTGTTTTTACTAATTAATATTGCTGTAGCTGTAGCAATGCTGCGCCGGGTTAATTTGCACAACGACAGCGTATTGGCCTGGGAGCAACAACAAACTACAGCACTGCGTAACAGCCCGGTAGTGGCGTTACCAACTGCATCATTCGACACGGTCAGGCTGCCAGAAGCCGCCTGAGCCAGACGATCCCATGAGTTCAGCGCTCGCGCTGAATTTTTGCAAGGCCAGCACCCCACTGGCCTTTTTTTTTTGCCGCTAAAATAAGGTATGCTTAGCCTTCGGCGGCTAACAGCAGAGTAATATGCGCTTTTCACTTCAAACGGCCTCACTGCGCCAACTGGTACTGTTAAGCTTTTTTCTGGCGCTGATCCCGCTGGCGGTTTTGCTATGGCAAAGCCATAAAGCGCTGACCGGCTTAAGCCAGCATGCTGTAGAAGAAGCTGAAGCCTCAGTAGCCAGTGTGCGCCGGGCGGAAAATATGCAAAACCTGGTAGTCGATATTGAACGGGCCGTGCGCCAGCATGCGGTGGTAAAAACCGATGCTTTAGCACGTGTCGCCCGCACCTATCTGGATAATTATCGCAGCGTGCTGAGCGAAGTCTGCCATAACGTTGGCCAGCCGCA
Source organism: Rheinheimera muenzenbergensis (assembly GCF_036984005.1). NCBI lineage: Bacteria > Pseudomonadati > Pseudomonadota > Gammaproteobacteria > Chromatiales > Chromatiaceae > Rheinheimera > Rheinheimera muenzenbergensis. Next base: position 19,838 of record NZ_JALAAR010000012.1, on the reverse strand, counting down.
ACTGTGTCAGCAACAACAGTATCAACTGCAACTGCTGCTGGACAACTTTAGCGGCTTAAGCAGCAGCGAACTGGAGCCACTGGTGCAGCAGTTTCGGCTGCAACAGCAACAACTGACCCAGAAAATATGGCTGCTGCTGGAACAAAATTTACAACAACAGCAACAATACGCCGAGCAAAGCCAGCAACAACTGGCATGGCAAACTGTCGCGCTGGTGCTGTTAACCCTGCTGCTGGTTATGTGGGCTTCAGGCCGGATTGCCGCACCGGTGCGCAAGCTGGATAAAATGATCCGCGCCATTGGTCAGCAACATCAGTTTCCGGATGAAAAGCTGACCGGCCCACGCGAGCTGACCGAATTGGGCGAACAATTGCGTTGGCTGAGTTCGCGCTTACAACAACTGGAAGCGCTGCGGCTTATCTTATTACGCCATGCCTCGCATGAATTAAAAACACCGCTGTCCAGTATCCGTGAAGGCTGTGCTTTGCTGAGTGAACAGCTGCTGGGGCCTTTAAATGCCCGCCAGCTTGAAGTGGTAGGTTTGTTAAACGGCAGTGCCAACCGCTTAAGTGTACTCACCGAACAATTACTGGATTACAACCGCTTGTTACAACAAGCAAAACCCGAACCCGAATGGCACTCACCGCAACAACTGTTTAGTGAATGTTTTAATGATCATGCGTTGTCATTGCAGCAACGCGGTCAGCAAGTAGAGCTAAGCTGTGAACTGACAGCCATTTATACTGACAGCACCCTGTTTCGTCGCATTCTCGACAACCTGATCAATAATGCTCAGGCATACGGCAGCCAGGACAGCCCGGTATGGGTAAAACTGTACCAGCGGGAGCATCAGTTGCTACTGGACGTTGCCAATAACGGCAACCCAATACCCACAGCGCTGCGGGAAAAACTGTTTGAACCCTTTCAACGCGGCACAACGCCGCGCTTCGATTCAGTACAGGGCTCTGGCCTTGGGCTGTCAATCGTGGCAGACTGCGCCCGCTTGCTGGGCGGCCATGCCGATATTGTTGATGTAATATACGCCGATGTCTGTATTCGGGTACGGCTGCCACTGCTGGAGGAAAAACCCGTATGAGAACCTGTATCCACCTGAGCGTATTATTACTGTTGTCAGGCTGCCAGACCTTGCAGACACCGGTAGTGCAACCCGTTGCGGTCAGCACCGAAAGCGTGACTGAAACGGTTGAACCGGTACCAGAACCGGCACCGGTCGAAACCACACTGGCAATCAGTGACGACAGTAACAATTTAAAAGCCTGGGTGCAGTACCGTTCATCTATTTTGCCACGGCTGAACGATGAGCGTGAACTGTTAGCGGCTGAAAACAGCAACGATGCCATCTGGCAATTAAAACGCACTATATTGCAACTGCACCCGGACACGCCTTATCTGAGCCGCCTGCGGGTACAGATGCAACTGTCAGAACAACTGCAGTTACTGCCGGCCCCGCTGGCCCAGCTGTTAAGCTGGGATTTAGCCTTTAACCAAAAACTGCTGGAAGCCGAATCAGCGGTCAGTGCGCTAACCCGGCTCAATGCCCAGCAACATGACAACATTGAACGCTTACAAAAGACTAACCGCGAGCTGCAAAAAAAGATTGATGCGCTAACGCAGATTGAAGCGCAGCTGAATCAGCCTGCGGTACTGCCGGAGAACAATAATGGCCGCTAACACGCCGCGTTTATTATTGGTAGACGACGATCCCAGCCTGTTGCGTTTATTAACGCTGCGCCTGGAAGGCGAAGGCTATCAGGTAATCAGTGCCGACAGTGCTGAAGCCGCCCTGCCATTGCTGACCAAAAACAGCGTTGATGTGGTGCTTAGCGATTTACGCATGCCCGGCCTGGATGGCATGAGCCTGTTTGATGAAGTTGCCAAACGCTACCCCGGCCTGCCGGTGGTGCTGATGACAGCCCACGGCTCTATACCTGAAGCAGTCGCCGCTACCCAGCGCGGTGTGTTTGGTTTTTTAACCAAGCCGCTGAATAATACCGAGCTGCGCGATATTTTGCAGCGCGCCGTTTGTCAGTCGGTACCAGAGCAAGCCAGCTGGCGTGAAGACATCATTACCCGTTCAGCCAGAATGACAGAGCTGCTGGAACAAAGCTACCGGGTAGCGCAGCGCGACGTCAGCATCCTGATCACCGGCGCCAGCGGCACCGGCAAAGAGTTACTGGCCAGGGCAATTCATAAAGCCAGCCCACGCTCGGCTAAACCCTTTGTTGCCATTAACTGTGGTGCCTTACCCGAGCATTTACTGGAGTCGGAATTATTCGGCCACAGCAAAGGCGCTTTTACCGGTGCCGTCGCCGAGCACAACGGCTTATTCCGCGAAGCCGACGGCGGTACGTTATTTCTGGACGAAATTGGTGATATGCCCGTATCGCTGCAGGTAAAACTGTTGCGCGCATTGCAAGAGCGGCAAATCCGCCCGGTCGGCAGTGCAAAAAGCATCGCGATTAATGTGCGGGTGCTGTCGGCTACCCACCGCGATTTGCAACAAGCGATGCAGGATGGCAGCTTCCGCGAAGACTTGTACTACCGGCTCAATGTAGTAAACCTGCAATTGCCTAATCTGGAGCAAAGGCCGGAAGATATACCATTGCTGGCACGCCATGTGCTGGCACAAAGTGCCCAGCGGCATCAGGTGGATGTAAACCGTTTTTCTGATGATGCCATGCAACTGCTGGCGACGGCGAAATGGCCGGGCAACGTGCGCCAGCTGGTTAACGTGATAGAACAATGTGTCGCCCTGACCCACAGTCCGGTAATAGGCGCTGCCCAGGTTGAGCAGGCTTTATCTCAAGATAGCCGCTATTGGCCCAGCCTGACTGAAGCCCGCGATCAATTTGAGCGTCAGTATCTTATCCGGGTGCTGCAAATGACTGAGGGTAATGTCACCCGCGCCGCCGAACTGGCAGGGCGCAACCGCACTGATTTTTATAAACTGCTAAAGAAACATGAACTTACTGCTGCCCAGGTAACAGAGCAGCAGGATGAACAGGATTAAACCATGACAACGACGCCACCCGATGCTTATCTGGCCGACGATGCCGAAAACCCCGAGCTGATTAAAGCGAAAATAGTCAGCGAAACCGCGCGGATAAACTGGCTGGAACTGCAAAAATACTATGCCGCCGGCACGGTAATAACCGTTGAGCCGCAACTGGATTTAATAGATGTCGCCTTTGCTTTTAGCCGTGACGACAAAGCTGCGGTAGCCCAGTGGCTGACAGAAGGTACTGTAGGCCGCACCAGTGAGCAGCAGGCACAACAATGGTATCAACAAAAAACTGAATTGTGGGCGGTGGTAATTTCGCCCTGGGTGTTGGTGCAGCATAAGCCTTTAACTAGGCAGTTAAATTAAGCGGTTAACAACGCCGGCTATATAAACTGCCGGCGCTTTAATCACGTCAGATTAAGCCAAGATCCAGCGCTTTTAGCACTGCGCGGGTTCTGTCCCGCACGTCCAGTTTTGCCAGCACCGCCGACACTTGATTACGAATAGTGCCAACCGATTTGTACAGTGCGCCGGCAATTTCATGATTGGAATAGCCGGCTGCAACCAGTCTTAACACCTGCAGTTCGATATCGGTTAGTTGTTCCAGTAACACGACAGGTTCGGCTTTACTGTCACGTGCTTTCTCCACCCGGCAGGTTACCGCCGGCTGCAACCAGCTTTTGCCCTGCGCCATATTCAGGATAGCGTTGGTTAACACCTCAAAACTGACATCTTTACGCAAATAACCACGAGCGCCCAGTTTAATGCAGTCTAACACCAGCTCATGATCGTCGAAGGTGGTTAGGATAAGTACCGGCACTTCAATGCCGGCTTGTCCGAACTGCTGCAATACCTCCAAGCCGGTTACCTTTGGCATACGAATATCCAATAGCAACACATCAGGTTGGTGCCGGCGAACCAGTGTTTCGGCTTCACTGCCGTCAGCTGCTTCAGCCACTACAGTAAAACCTGGTTTAAGCTGCAGCAGGCTTTTAATACCTTCACGCACCAGATTCTGATCATCTATCAATACTATACTGACATTCATTTTTAACTATCCGGTATGCTGGCAATCAAACGAAAGCCGGCTCTGTCATTAGTAAACTTAAGGTCACCGTCAAGGTTACTCAGGCGCTCACGCATACCGGTTAAACCGTGGCCGGGTATTGCCGCCTTGTTATTGCTGCCGTTATCTGTAACCTGCAACGTTATCTGCCCGTCTGTTTTGTGCAAATGCAGCTGACACTGGCTGGCGTTACTGTGTTTCAAAACATTGGTAATGGCTTCCTGTGCACAACGAAACAATGCCTCCGCTACTCTGGCATCGGTAATAACCAGCTCGTCTGCCACCGTCAGCCGGATATCCAGGCTATGCAAATCTTGAGTAAGCGTTTGAATTGCAGAGATAATATCTAAAGGATTACTGTGTCGGATGTCAGCTACCGCAGCACGCACGTCTGACAGTAGTAATCTTGCCAGCTCCTGCGCCCGCTGGATATGCAGCTGGGCACCGTCGCGACTTATCTGGTTGGCCACTTCTAACTGAATACTGAGCGCCGTTAAATGATGCCCCAATACATCATGCAGATCCCTGGCTATGCGCAACCTTTCATCCCGCCGCGTTGTGCTGGACAGCAGGTTTTGCGTCGCCCGTAGTTCGCGCAGTAAATGGGCATTGGTTTCCTTAGCTTTGCGCTCGACCTCCAGCCGGCTGGATACCAGCAAGGCAAACAGGTTTAGCGTGATAAACAGCGCCGTATTCACCAGGCCATACTGCAGCGGCGACAATAAAAAGTTAACCACGGGTATAAAAATACAAATCAACACACAAAGCGGCGGTTTAAATAATTCGCCCAAATGCGCCACCAGCATAATACCCAATACCAACATCAGGCCATTGGGAAACAGCCACATCAACACCAGCAAACAGACAAATTGTAAAAAGGGTCCGCACCAGATATAGCCCCGGCCCAGCAGGCGCCATAAGTATCCTGCCAGAAAGCCAGCCAGCAGCATACTCACCAGAACCACCGACGCTGGCCCGACATCAAGCCGGTGCTGAAAGTTGGTATCGCCGGATTGCCAGTAAAATAGCGATATAAAACTGACAAAGCCCCAGGTCAGAATACCTAACCCCAACTCAAACACTTTGTTTTTTAATCGGTTAACTCGTTTCATCTTCTTAGTATCGCACGGTAGCCAATGGTGCCGCATAGGGCAAAAGTCATGATAATTGCCACATAAGCTTTAGCGTGACATTTGACACATGCCAGCCCCGCCTGGCAACGCTAGCCTGAACACTCTGTTATCAAGGAGCGTCAGCTATGAAAAAAGCGTTAATGTGGCTAAATGTGTTGTTATACCTGCTGTGCATGGCTCAGGTAAAGGCCGATGACTGGTCTTTATCGGTAGGCGGCGGTGCCGTTGTTTTTGACACGCCGTGGAAAAAAATGCCGCTGCAATATGCGGTTTTGCCTTATATCGATGCCGAGTATGGCCGCTGGCGTTTTGGCGTCAACAGCGGCATAGTGCAATACCGCTTAACGCCGAAAAACTGGCAGTTGCTGGTGTCTGCCGGGCTGGACTACCGCGACGAAGGCTATGACAACCTGTTTAGTTTTAACAACGAGTTATCAGATGATCCGGTGTTCACCGGCTATAGAGCACCCGATTCTGAAATTACCGCCCGGCTCAATGTTAACTGGCAGCATTTTAGCGGCTCAGTACAACAGGATATTTCCGCCAAGTCTGAAGGGGCTACTGCCAGCATCAGCTACCTGTATCCGCTGTGGCACAGCGGCCGTGGCGTTCAGCTACGTATAGGTGGCGGCATTCAGTGGTTAAGCGGTAAATATGCCGACACCCTGTACGGTATCCAACCGCATAATGTTAACCCTGCCGTCGGGCGCATCGCCTATCAGGCTGATGCGGCTAGCAACTATCAGGCAGCTATCCAACTTATCTATCCCTTTACCCAGCGCTGGGTGCTGAACGCCCAGCTTATGCATACCCGGCTGGATGACAGCATCCGGCACAGCCCCCTGGTCGATGCGTCATCTACCACACAATTTATGCTGTTTATTAGCTACAGGAAATTCTAGATATGCGAACGTTAATACTGGCAGCGGCTGTGCTAACGCTTTGCGCCTGCTCACAAGAAGATGTGGAAACGGCAAATTTTGGCAGCGACTATTACAAAGCAGAGTATCAATTAAGTAATGCCACCACGCTGGAACTGGATTTTTATATGGCCAATGCGGAACTGAATGGCGAAAAACGCAAGCCATACCAGGACAAATATAAGGTTGCCCACCTGGCGCAGCAGCAAGACAGCACACTTATTAGCCATGAACATAATAGCGGCCGGCAGGTGAGCTTTTATGTGCATGCACCTTACAGTGGCAAAGGCAGTTACAGCCAAACTTATAAGGTGAAACGGAAACATCGTTATCACTGGCTAGCCTGGATGTCTGGCGAAGCATTGACGCATAGCCTGATAGAACAACGCACGTCGAATCAGCCTGGCGTGATCCGCATCCGGCTATTTGCTACAGCGGCATCACTGGAGGCGCGGCAGCAGGCGCAGACGGTCCGTTTGCAGCTTGGTACTGTATCCGACTACCTGTCGGTAACCCAATGTGACGGTGGTTTACGCGTTAATGAACAGGCCATCGACTTGTGTGATGCCTCTTTCGGCTACAGCTATTTACTGGTTGTCGGTAGCCATGGCCGCATTGCATTAATACCGCAATAGGCAGGGCTTAACGGTTTATATCCGCTAAGCCAGCTACGATAAAGCTTTGACAGCAAGCCATATTTGCGCTTTGCTACAGCTAATGTTAGCTAGCGGTTACAGGTTTTTATGAACGAAGCGTATAAAAAAAGCAGCAGCTCCCGCGTTACGTTATCGCAGTTGATGCTGCCGTCGCATTCAAACTTCAGCGGTAAAATACATGGCGGCTATTTATTGTCGCTGATGGACCAAATCGCCTTTGCCAGCGGCTCAAAATTCAGCGGCAAATACTGCGTTACCGCCTCAGTTGACCGGGTCGATTTTTTAAACCCGATTGAAGTGGGCGAGCTGGTAACGCTGAAAGCCTCGGTTATTTTTGTTGGCAACAGCTCTATGGTGGTGGGCATTAGGGTTGAAGCGCAAAACATCCAAACTGGCAAGGTAAAGCATTGTAATTCTTCATACTTTACCATGATTGCCAAAGATGAGCAGGGCAACAATGCCCGGGTGCCGCGGCTGATACTCACCAGCAAAGAAGAAGTACTGCGCTTTGTTAAAACCACCCAGCGCTTAAAACTGCGCCACAGCTACGCTGAACTGTGCGCCGATTTTGACGGTGATATGCAGCAAGCCATAGCGCAGATCACCGCCAATTATCAAGTACAGGTGCAGCTGGCTTAATAGCCCGCTGCCTGGCCGTCTTTACGTGATTCTGATGCGCCTATCCAAACGCCGTTGGCATGATCACGCATAATGGCCTGGTAACCACCATAGCCGCCTAAACCATAGCGTACCGCGTGGCCTTTATGCATTAACTCACGCGCGGTTTCGTATGGCACGCCGCTTTCTACTTCAATGTAACCGCCATTCTCAAGGTATTTGTCACTGGCATCGGTCGGCTCGGTATTGCCCAAATGCTGCCAGCGCGGCGCGTCGCCGGCTTCTTGCAGGTTCATACCGTAATCCACCATATTCACCAGAATTTGCACATGGCCTTGGGGCTGCATAGCGCCCCCCATCACACCAAAGCTGATAAGCGGTTTATCATCTTTAGTAACAAAAGCCGGGATGATCGTATGAAAAGGCCGTTTGCCGGGCGCGTAAGCATTGGCATGCTGAGGGTCCATCGAGAACATTTCGCCACGGTCCTGAAATACAAAACCTAAGCCTGGCACTACTACGCCAGAGCCCATGCCGCGATAATTGCTTTGGATCAGCGATACCATGTTGCCGTCTTTATCAGCGGTGGTCATATAAATCGTATCGCCCTGATACAACGCCGGGTTACCGGCATCTACCCGTTTTGCCGCTTTGTCACCAATCAGTTTGGCCCGCTCGCGGCCATATTGCTCAGAAATCAGCCCTTTGACCGGCGCTTTATTAAAATCCTGATCAGCATAAAATTTTGCCCTATCTTCAAAGGCCAGCTTTTTAGCTTCTACCAACAAATGTAAACTTTGCGGCGTATTAAAACCGCTGGCTTTTAAATCATAATTTTTCAGAATTTGCAGCATTTGCAACGCTGCAATGCCCTGGCCATTCGGCGGCAACTCCCACAGGGTGTGACCTTTATACTCTACCCCTACCGGTTCTACCCAGTCCGAACGATGATTCGCAAAGTCAGCAAAGCGCAAGTAACCGCCGTTGGCACGCATAAAACGGTCAATCGTTACGGCAATATCGCCCTTATAAAAAGCGTCCCGGCCATCTTTGGCAATGGCTTTGTAGGTATTGGCCAGGGCCGGATTTTTAAAAATCTGGCCTTTAGCCGGCGCTTTGCCATCCAGCGTAAAAGCAGCACTAAAATCACCCGGCTGCTTGCTCAGCACCGGCACACTGCGCTGCCAGTAATAGGCAATTAACTCACTCACCGGAAAACCCTGCTCGGCATAGCGGATTGCCGGCTGTAAAATGTCGGTCATTGGCAAGCTGCCAAATTTGCTGTGCAGTTCAAACCAGCCATCTACCGCGCCGGGTACACTTATCGGCAGCATGCCGTGCGCGGGTATCGTATCCCGGCCCAGCTTTTTCAGCTCGTTTGCCAGCATGTCGTAACTTAACCCCAGCGGCGAGCGGCCCGAGGCATTTAAACCATACAGTTTCTGGCTTTTGGCATGCCATACCATAGCGTATAAGTCACCACCAATGCCGTTGCCGGTGGGTTCCATTAACCCCAAAGCCGCATTGGCAGCTATAGCTGCATCTATGGCATTGCCACCACGCTTCATCACATCCAACGCTATTTGGGTAGCCAGTGGCTGGCTGGTCGCCGCCATGGCTTCGGAGGCGATAACTTCAGAACGGCTGGCAAAAGATTGGCCGGTAATACGGTCAAAACTGTAGGCAGCATTGGCACACAACAGGCCAAGCGATAGAGCGACATAGCTATACAGACGTTTCATTTGGGTCTCCGCTTATTCTTGTTATAGATCACGCTGTAGCACCTTAACCTGCACTGGCAAGGCGCTCCATGGCTTTACGACCAATGATGCTGATACTGCGGTGGCTATATAGTGTGCAGATGCAGCTGCAGTTGCTGTTTTTGCCCGGCGGTAATGGCTATAGCCTTACTGCTTAGGTAATCAAACTGCACCATTACCGCAGTGCCGGACACGGTTTTAACACCGTTTTGCCAGGCTTCCTGATACACATCAAAAGAGCTGCTACCTATACGGCTGATAAAGCTACGCAGTTCAACCTCAGTGCCGTAATGGGTTTGGGCGTGATAATCCAGTTTGACACTGGCGACAATCAGCGGCCAGTGTTGTAAATTAAGCTCTGGTGTAAAAATTTTGAAAACAGGCAGCCTTGCGCCTTCAAACCACACGGCAAACACCGTATTGTTTATATGCCCCAGCGCATCGGTGTCAGCAAAGCGCGGCGTAATAACTTCTTGCCACATACAGGAAACCTTATGACTGATTTTATTGAAGTGTATGACAATGCCTTAAGTAGCGAATTTTGCCAACAGCTAATCGAGGTGTTTCAGCAAAGCCCGCACACTACAGCCGGCCGTACCGGCGCAGGCGTGGACACCAGCAAAAAAATCAGTACCGATTTATATCTGTATCAGCATGCCGAATATCAGCCCTTGTTGCAGGTAGTGTGGCAGGCCACCACCCACTATATTTGCCAATATTTGCAAAAGTATCATTTCGCTTTAATTGGCCCTATGGCCCTGACCATAGCCCATCCACAAACCGGCCAGCCTACGGCTATTACCCATGACAACTTTGCGGAACTGGGTAAGCCAAAAACCATGGATTTTATGCGTGCGCTGTTTCGTATTGGTAATGTACAGGCACAAAAATATCAGGCTGGTGTCGGTAATTATGGTTACTGGCACAGCGAGGTGTACCCGCAACAAGGCAGCACAGAGCCACTGCACCGCGCTTTGCTGTTTATGTTTTATTTAAATGATGTGGCTGAAGGCGGCCAGACTGAATTTTATTATCAAAACAAAAGTATACAGCCAAAAGCCGGCCGCATGGTTATAGCACCGGCCTACTTTACCCATACCCATCGTGGTTGCGTGCCGGTGTCAAACGACAAATATATTTTAACCAGCTGGATATTATTTAATACTGCCGAGCAAATTTATGGCCGGCCGGCACGCTAAAACAAAAAAAGCCCTGACGGGCTTTTTTGTTTGCTCGGTTTAAAAATCGTAGCGGTAACCCACTGAAAAGGTTCTGGGTTTACCCGGTTGAATACCACCATTAGCGCGGTTAGCGACATAGGTTTTATCCAACAGGTTGTCGATATTGGCATACAACTGCTGGTTAGTTGCCAGTTGGTATTTTGCCGATACATCCAGCACAGTACGGCTATCAATCGCATCTATACCGGCATCGTCCAGACTGGCGTGTGCAGCAGACACATAGCGGATACGAGCCAGCAATGAATAACGCTGTGCCACCATTCCGGTTTCCAGGCTGGCCTGATGCTTAGGCACATAAGGCATGCGATCACCATCAGACACAGCACCAAAAATGCCGCTGTTGAAGTCTGAACGGAACTGGCTTTCAGTAAAGGTGTAGCTCAGTTTTACCGGCACACGGTAGTGCTGGTGTTGGTATTCATGTTGGCTGCTGAACTCAACACCATTTACCAACACTTCGCCGAAATTGTACTGATCACCGATATTGTTTGGATTACAGCCTACACTGGCGGTGCAATTACCATGCATATTGTCATATTTGGAGCTAAAAAATACCAATTCGCCGCGTCGTTCACCCTGCTGATAGCGTAAACCAACCTCGGCATTAATACTGTGCTCTTCTTTTTGCTCTGCATTCGCCGGTGCTGCCGGGGCAAAACCTTTTTGCACGCCAGCCAGTAACACCAGTTCATCATTTAACCGGTAGGTTGCGCCCAGTGACGGCAACAGGATAGAACTACTGGCGGTGCGCACGGTAGAATTACCACTGCGAACCGGCGCCCGGTTCCAGTTTTCGGTTTCAGTTTCGATATCTTCGTAGCGTAAACCTGTGCTAACAACCAGGTTATCAAGTGTCCATTCGTCATGCACATATAAAGCCAGGGCTTCGGCCGAGGCAACACGGTTGTCCTGGGTACCCGGCACGCCGGCAGTGCTCAGCGTCATCGTTAAGTCTTGCTGTAAGCGATAGACATCATCCCACTGAAAACGGTCTTCTTCGTCGCGATGCAGCCGCCCGCCAAAGGTCAGCTGATGGTTAGCCAGTGGCAACACAAACTCAGATTGGATCCCTTTAGCTTCGTAGTTACGATTGTTAGCCCGCACACTGACATTAATACCGTCTGCAGTCGGGTTAGCTTCAAAGGCTGAATAAGCCTGTAAATGCGACAAACCAACCTGATTCGCCTTATACCAGTTGCGGCTGAAATCATTTAAATAGGCGGTAGCGCTAAATTGCGCACCGTTGGCCAAATCATACTGATAGCTAAACTGATAGCCTTTGTGCTCGGTGTTCATTACATCGTTTTGTGATGCGGCATAACGGCGATACGGTGCAGCCTGATAATCGGCATCGGTTAAGCCAGCATAGGTTTCGTCAGAGGTTTCGTCGGCATAACTAAGCTTTAACAGCAACTTATGTGCTTTATTGTTGCCAAACCGGCCGGCAACTTTAGCCAGTACGTCGGTTTTCTCAAAGCCGGTATCAGCGCCATTGGGCAATTGCTTAAAACCATCAGCACCGTAATGATACCCCTCGAGCACAGCGCCTAAGTTTTCGCCTTCGCCACCGGCAAAGCCATGCAGTTTACGAAAGCCATCCTGGCCCAGTGCAGCATCAAAGCGACCGGCAAAGGCAGCTTGCGGAATACTGCGCGACACCAAATTTAACACGCCGCCGGTCGTACGGGGGCCATATTTTACTGCCGACGAGCCTTTAATGATTTCTATCGCTTCCAAGCGGCCGCTGGTGGGAAAATAATAAGCCGCAGGTGCTACATAAGGTGCCGGTGCTATCAGTACACCATCTTCCATCACGGTAATTTTGTCATTACGGCCGGTGCCAGTGCCACGCATACCGATATTCGGCCGTAACCCATAGCCGTCTTCTTCCTGCACGTACACGCCCGGAGTTGTGCCTAACACCCGCGAAATATCAGAATAATTAAAGGCTTCCAACTCGTCCTGAGATATATAACTGGCAGCGCCCGGTACTGCATTCGCAGCCTGGCTTGAGCCAATAATACTGACACGCTCTATGCTGCTTAATTCTGCTTCTGCTGCCACAGTACAAGCTGACATAACCGCCACAGACAGCATGCTGAGGGATAATCTGGCCATAAAAACTCCGTTTATTAACAAATAAGCTAAGATGCGCGCAATTAGAACACAGTAAAAAACACGAATCAATCTCATTTAAACTCAGTACCTGTAAGGGGTTCGGGGCAAATATTGCTGCGCGGTATTGGCCGGCAAAAATGATAAATAAAAGTTAACTAAATTATCCGCATTTTATAGCGCAAAAATAACTACTCAATAATGATTGATCTTAATAATGATAATAATTATCATTCGCCGCATTATTTACATAGCTTTACATTAAGTCTGGCCTGGCGCCCGATAATCACCGTTAAAGGAGTTTAAAATGTTGTTTCGTCCTACCGCGCTGGCATGCGCTGTCGCTGCTGTGTTCACTCTACCGTCTGCTAACGCAGAGTTGGCTGCCGCCGCACCGGATTACAATATGGAAGTGATTGTTGTAACGGCGTCGGGTTTTGAACAAAAGCTGGTGGATGCACCAGCAAGCGTCTCAGTAGTTACACGTGAAGACTTACAAAACAAACCTTTTACCAGCCTTGCGGACGCTTTACGCGATATAGAAGGCATCGATGTCGGTAGTGGCCAAGATAAAAATGGCAATATTAGTATTACCATGCGCGGTTTACCATCTGACTACACCTTAGTACTTATTGATGGTCGTCGTCAGAGCGACGTGGGTGATATTGGCCCAAATAATTTTGGCAACAGCCAGTTTATGTATATGCCTCCACTGGAAGCTATTGAACGCATTGAGGTAGTGCGTGGGCCTATGTCAACGTTATATGGTGCCGACGCTATCGGCGGTGTAATTAACATTATCACCCGTAAACAGATGGATAGCAGCCACGGCAGTATTTCCGTCAGTAGCAACCTGCAACAAGACAGCCAATACGGTGACGATAAAAAAGCCGACTTCTACCTGACCGGACCTACCGGAGTAAGCGGCCTGACTTATGCGCTGCGCGGCAGTATTTATAATCGCGATGAAAGCGAGCCTACCTACAGCGAAAATCTTCCCTTGCCGGACGGCTCTACTTGGGTTGATGAAGGTAGCTTTGGTGACAAAAAGATTGTTGCTGCTAAAAACTGGAATCTGGGAGCAACCTTAAACTACGCGATTAATGAGGAACAGCTTATCAGTCTGGAATACGATATCGCCAAACAACGCTATGACAATACTGAGGGGCAAACCGGCACCCTGGACAGCCCGGTCAGCCTGTGGCGTGCCAGCGGTACGGGCGTTATTCAGCCCCGTGTTGGTTATACGCCGTATCAGCGGGTCGAGCGCGAACAATTTGTTTTGGCGCACGTTGGCCGGTTTGGCTTTGGCACTTTAACCAGCAGTATTACACAAAGCCGCAGTGAAAACTTTGGCCGCTCTTTACCGCTGACAGTCGAAGAACGTAATGACTTGCAACAAATATGGGATCAGGCGGCTATAGATCAAGCTGTCAGCAAGCCTCAGATGACCGCAGAACTACAAGCATTATTGCAAACACAGTTTTTGCCACGGCCGACCCGAACACTGAAGATTGATAACCTGATTATTGACACTAAGTTAGAGTCACAATATCAGGATCACTATTTTGTCATCGGCGCTCAATACCTGAATGCCGAGATGGAAGATGGCGTTTTTGGTATGTATGGCGACGGTTTCCGCGACGGCACCAGCCAGACACATCGTCAATTGGCAATTTTTGCTGAAGACAGCTGGGAATTCCATCCACAGTTCACCGCTACCTTGGGTGGACGTTTTGATGATCACAATATTTTCGGCGGTCAGTTCAGTCCCCGCGCGTATCTGAATTACCGTCCAACAGATCTGTGGACTATTAAAGGCGGTGTTAGCACCGGTTATAAAGCGCCTAAACCAAATCAGTTGTTTGCCGGCATTACTGGTTTTGGTGGTCAGGGCGTTAGTCCTTTTGTCGGTACACCAGATTTGCAGCCCGAAACCAGCGTGAATTATGAAATTGCCGCTTATTACAACGGCAACGCCTTTAGTGGAAATATCACACTGTTTTACAACGATTTTAAAGACAAAATTATTAATCAGGATAACCTGCCAAACTGCGAAACCGTTGCAGCCGGCACGCCGTGCGTTGACATTGGCCCAGGTTGGGCAGAACTAGGCTATAACCGCTTTACTCAGGCAGCAAACGTAGACAAATCTGCAACTCGTGGTGTAGAGCTATCAGGTAAATATGCCTTCACAGATACTATTAGCATAAGTGCCAACTACACCTACACTGACAGCGAAGTAAAAAGTGGTCGTGATGCCGGCTTACCGCTAGTTAGCACGCCGAAAAATATGCTTAATGCCACGCTAAACTGGCAATTGCGGGATGAACTGAGCCTGCAGCTAATTGGTGAAGTCCGTAGTGAACGTTTCCGCGGCACGGCTAATGTCAGCGGGCCAACAGGGCCTGAAACTATCAAGCAATACTACAAGGCTTACGAGCTTCTGCACCTCGGCGCCCGTTATCAGTATTCTGATCAGTTAAGCTTTAGCGCTCGCATTAACAATTTGCTGGATGACGACTTATCAAGTCGCACGTGCTTATTGGCAGATACAGAAGACACCTACAATTGTACTTCTGACTACAACACTACCGAAAAAGCACGTAGTTTGTGGGTTAGTCTGAACTACCGTTTCTGAAACTACAGAAAGATTAATTACCGCAGAGAAATCTGCGGTTTTTTTTAAGAAAAAATGTTAATTAATTAATGCATATGAGGAATAAATGAAAATTTACCTTTATAAAGGAGTGTTGGGTTTTGCAGCTCTGACACTATCTCCTGTTGTTAGCGCTATAACATATGAAGATGTGTTTTCTGCCCACGGTATACCAGCCCATTGTGTACCAACCAGCCGATCATACATGGAAGCTTCAATGTGTATCGAGAACAATAACCCTAACATTCCTATTGGTCTGCGGTGCGATATTGATCTCGGCTCTTTCGATTGTGACGGCGATGGTGTAGAAGATGATGTTGAACGAATTGTTGTAAAGGGTACTATTCCTAAAGACCTGTTTGGGGAGCTATTAGATCCGTCAGAATTCATTAATGACATGATGCATGGATTACGAGATCAGCTTATTGCATCTCCGCATTTACCTCCTTTTACTATAACCGTACCGAAGAAGCCTGATAATAGAGATGAGCAGAATCAATGTGAAACTGCAGGAAACCCAGTCATTATAGCAACTGGCGCGAAATATCAAGTTGAAACAGATTTTATCGATTCTACCGAGAACATGCCTCTAGCGTTTACCCGATATTATCATTCCAAAAATGGTTCAATCTCAGCCGGAATTGGCGACAGATGGCAGCATAACTTCAGTTACCACTTAAACATAACTTATGAGCGTCTTAACGCAACAAATCCAAGATACGAGCAATGCTTGCGTGGTACCGGAAATTGTTACGATTGGCTAGAAGATTCTGACGACATATCGGTTGTAGCAGTTGAGCGAGTGTTGCCTGACGGCTCGCGAACTTTGGAAGCTGCTGAACCATGGTCTACATACAATTTCAATACCAAACTATGGACATTCACATTTGACGATGGATCTAGCGAAACCTACAGTCAATATGGCGTAATACTTAGCAAGTCTGATGCAAGCGGTATCGGTTGGACTTTTCGCTACCTAAGCAATTCCCGCTTAGACAGAGTCACCCATACTTCCGGCAGGTTTATTCAGTTCCACTGGGATAATCAGCGTATTGTTGGTGTAACTGACCCAGCGGGTAAACGCTATAACTACCAGTACAATGGTAGATCTCTGGTTAAAGTAACTTACCCGGAGAATACCGGAAACAGTACATACCATTACGGCGAAAATGGCGCCCCAGCTGACTTACTAACCGGTATTTCTCACAATGACATTCGTTATAGCCGCTATAAATATAACGGCAGGAAGGTTGTTGACAGTGCAAGAGCAGATGGCAGCCATAGTACTAAATTTCAGTATGGCACCGATTATACGTTGGTAACTAATTCGAATGGCGCACACAGCAAGCACATTTATGACAGTAATACCAAACAGTTAATCCGTATTGAGCGTAACGGTGTACAGAGCTGCCCAGATGCGGTTGCAAAAACAGGTTATGATGATCGCGGGCGAATCAGCTGGGAAGAGGATTGGCAAGGTGTTAGAAAAGAGTACAGTTATAATACTCGTAACCAGTTGATTGAAGAACGTAATGGGATAAAAACCGGCTATCCGCAAGAATTGCGAATTACCCAGTATAGCTGGTTAACTAACCCGTTACGGCCTGCATCAATTAAGCGCTTTGGCGCTTCATTGTCTGAACCGGTTGATGAAACCTTGTATAACTATTACCCTGACAACCATGCAGCCAAACACCGGTTACAGAGTATCAATCATTGTAATCGCAGTAATATCGGCACAGCCAATAGCTGCCGTGCAATAGGTTATAGCTACAGTTTTCATAGCAATAAACTGCCTTCGCAAATTATTATTGATGGGCCATTGGCAGGTTCAGCTGATAAAATTACCCAAAACTATAATGCTCAGGGCTATTTATTAAGTACCACAAATGCGTTAGGTCATATGGCTAGTTATAGCAACCATAATGCGCTGGGCTTACCGGGCAGAATGACAGATGCCAATGGTTTAATTGTTAACCTGACTTATGATGCCAGGGGGCGGCTAATCAACCAGCAACAAAGCGGTACTACAACCCGCACTGCAAGCTACGCTTATGGCCCTTTCGGGATAACCCAGAAAACCGCCGCAGGTATAACAGAGCGTATTAGTTACGCCAACAACGGCAATATCAGCAAAATAGGTCATGGCACCAGTAGCAATCTGATAGAACAACAATACAGCTACAACGCTGCCGGGATGCAGGAAGAATTGCGGTATCTTACTGGCGGCAGTCTACAATACAGTAAAAGGCAACAGACAGATGAACTGGGCCGCTTGTTGGAGCAGCAAGGTAACTATAATCAGCATTTCAGTTATCGCTGGGATAATAACGGCAATTTGATTGAGGCAACAGACGGTTTGGGTAATACAACCCATTATCAATATAACGCCCATAATCAGCTAAGTAAGTCTACTAACGCAGATGGCAACAATACGCTTTATGGCTATGACCGGGCAGGTAATCTGACAGAAGTTACCGATCCTCGCGGGCGTAAAACCAGCTATCATTATGATGGCTTCGGTAATTTACTGCGTCTGGTCAGCCCGGATACAGGCACTACTCAGTACCAATATGATGCTGCTGGCAAGCTCACCAAAAAAATCCGTGCCAATGCTGTAGCAACCACTTACAGTTATGATAACGCCGGGCGTATTATCAAAGCCGTTTCCGGCAGCCAGACACAAAGCTGGGCTTATGATAACTGTACCAATGGCAAAGGCAGGCTATGTAGCGTAACAGATACAGGTACATCAACCAGTTACAGCTACAACAAAGAAGGCGCATTAACCAGCCAGACTACGGTAATTAATGGTGCCAGTTATATCTCAAGCTGGGCTTATGATACGCAAGGGCGGACCACCAGTATCACCTACCCCGGTGGTAACCAGGCACTGTATGAATACGACACCTTAGGCAGGGTAAAAACTGTAAAAGCCAAAATAGGGAGCACTACTTATACAGTTGCAAATAATATTGCCTATTATGCCTATGGCCCTGTATCCGGCTGGAGCTATGGCAATGGTCTAAGCCGCAGCACACCGCATGATCTGGATTATCGTGTTAGCGGAATAACCACCAGCGGAATACAATCGCTTGGCTATAGCTATGACCGCAATAACCAGATCACCGGTATCAGTAACGGCATTACCAGCGCATTATCTGCCAGCTACCAGTACGACAGCTTATTCAGGCTGATAAAAGCTACCGCCAGCAGTAATACCAACAGCTTGCTCTATGACGCTAACAGCAACCGCAGCCGTCATACCACAGCTGCCGGTAACAGCCAGTATGCCATCATCAGTAGTAATAACCGATTAAGCAGTATTACCGGCGTTAATGCAAAAAGCTTTACCTATGATTTAGTTGGTAACCTAACGCAGAAAACCGGAACCGGCGGCACCATAAGCTATAGCTACGACGGCTTTAATCGCAAAAAAAGCTCTGTAACATCGGCAGGTACTACCAGCTATAGCTATAACGTGCTGAACCAGCGGGTGCGTAAAACCGGCCCGCAGGGTAATTTTAACTACCTTTATCTAGCCGATGGTACTTTACTGGGTGAAACCGCAAGCAATGGCACTGCGCTATCCAAGCAATATATCTGGTTTGCCAGCCGGCTCGTCGGCTTAATCTATAACAATCAGCTGTATTTTATTCATAATGATCACCTCGGTCGGCCCGAAGTGGCTACCAACTCCGGTAAATCTATAGTATGGCGGGCGCATAATAAAGCCTTTGACCGTGAAGTTACCATTAACAGCATCGGTGGGCTGAATATTGGCTTCCCTGGCCAGTATTACGATACCGAAACCAGCCTGTGGTACAACTGGAATAGGTACTATGATGCGAGCCTAGGACGTTATACCCAAAGTGATCCAATTGGCTTAGCCGGTGGATTTAACACTTATGAGTATGTTGGTGGAAATCCGGTTAATTCTTTCGATCCTAGAGGGCTTGACGCTTGCTCTTGCTCAATGCCCTCAAGAAAAGATAGTCAAATATTCAAAACTCAAAAGCTTCAACTAAATCAAACACAAATTGATAGGCTAAATCGCGAATATAATCAAATGTCCGCAGTGAATAGCTATGGTCAAGCAGCGATTATTGGTGCTGTATCAACTTTAGTACCTTTTCTACGGGTACCTGAAGCTATTGGAAAATGGTCAGGTCCCGTAGGCTATAGTGTTGGTTTAATACATGGCGCATCGGGGTTGTCTGGAGCAGGTGCTACTCCTTACAACAGAATTCTTGAAGGTAGTATGACTACACAGTTTTTTGACCATGGAAGTCATATTCAATCTGTTAACGAGTACTTTGATCAAAGTGGTAACTCTCTTGGCCGATTTGCAAATGAGTACTGTGAGTAAGAGATGAGAAAAATGAAGCCTTGGATGATTATTAATCTAATATTGGCTGTAGTGTTTTTTGTCTTACTAACGACATTATTAGTTTTACGATTGGAGTCTTTATAAAGACTCGAAATAGAAAAATGAACAAGACTACACAAAAGTTTTTTCAAAGTAAGTGATCTAAAAAAGCCGCGTTTATCGCTAATGCCGATCAGATAAGAATTTTTCAGATCAGTTGACCGATCCAGAGGCTGGTATATAAAGGCCTACAGAATAACTTCTGTAGGCCTTTTTTAT